>NZ_JAPJPF010000039.1 GCF_030825805.1 Streptococcus sp. | reverse complement strand
AGGTAAGAACATGTCATCAAAAAGAGAATTAGTGTTAAAAGCTTTTAAAGGAGAAACAGTTGACCGTGTGCCAGTTGGCTTTTGGCATCACTTTACAAGGGAAGAAGAATGGTTGAAAGGTTTTTCCAATCCTGAAATTATTGAAAAAAACCTCAATGGTCATAAAAACTTCCTACACAAGGTCAAACCAGACTTTGTCAAACTCATGAGTGATGGCTACTTTGCTTATCCAAACCCAGCTATTTACAAGGGCCTTGAAAACATCTCGGATTTAGCAGGGATTGAACCCCTTGGAGCAGATCATCCATGGATCACAGAGCAGGTAGAATTGGTCAAAAAAATTCGCGCTGGTTTTGAAGAGGACATTGTAGCCATCTACAACATCTTTGCTCCAGTGACCTACTTCAAATGGTTGGTCGGAGAAGTGTCAGGTGGAGATGACTTGATCGCCAACTTTATCGATCAAGATGCAGCCACTCTTAAAAAAGTATTGGATACCATTGGCCAAGATATTGCAAGTTTGAGCCAACGAATCATTAAAGAAGCTGGAGCAGACGGGATCTACCTCAGTGTTCAAAGCATCCAAGATGCGCGTGTCAGTCAGGAAGTTTACAAACAAGTCATCGCGCCTAGTGAACTCCATGTCTTAGAGACAGCTAAGGAAGCCGGTGGCGTAAATATTCTTCATATCTGTGGCTACGAAGGAGCTCGCAATGATATCCATCTCTTCACAGACTATCCAGCCCCAGTCATTAACTGGGCAGTCGGACCCGAAGGGATTAGCCTAGCAGAAGGACGCGAAATCTTCGGTGGACGCACGGTTCTCGGTGGTTTTGAAAATGGCAAAACTGGTCTTCTCTACACAGGAGACAAGGCTGCCATCCAAGCAGAAACCAAACGCATCATCGCAGAGACAGGAACCACAGGCTTGGTCATCGGTGCGGATTGTACTATCCCAAGTGACATTGATGAAGAACGAATCGAATGGATTCGTGAAGCTGCAGCAGAATAAGGAAAATAGAAAGCGAGAAAAGAGAATATGAGTAAAAAAACATGGATTATCGGTGGGGTGGCTGTTCTTGCCCTTGCAGGTGCAACGATTATTGGTCGAAGCTTGAACCACGCAAACGAAAGTAAAGGATCAACAGGATCTAATAAAGTAACAACCTTGAAAGTGGCCCACACGCAAAACTACGTGCCGTATGATTTCGTTGATGAAAAAGGGGAATCAGATGGCTATGAAGTAGCCGTTCTCAAAGCCATTGATGAAAAACTACCAGACTACAAGTTTGAGTACACTGGAACAAGTGATGACGATCTCTTGATCGGTCTAGAATCTGGTAAATACGATATCGGAACCAAAGGAGCTTGGTATACCGAAGAACGTGCCAAGAAATTTATCATTCCAAAAGAACCAATTGGAGCAAGTATCATCGGATTTACCGTTCGGAAAGAAGATGCGAATAAATACAAGAATATCGATGACTTCGCTAAAGAAAAAGGAAAATTGGTTCCAATTTCACCACAAAATGCGCAGTGGAATGTTATTAAAGAATACAATGAGAAGCATAAAGACCAACCAATCGAATTAACAGCTGCGGAATCTTTCAAAGTCGCAGATGCCTATGCTTGGGTTCTTGAAGGACGTTACGATGCCTTCTTTGACATCAAACTTTCCTTTGAAAAAGCTGTCACAGATAAAGATGGTTCTTACCACCAATATGCGGACAAACTGAGCTGGTTTGCCTACAAAGGAATTCCAACTTACCCATTGATCCATAAGGATAAGAAAAACGAAAAATTTGCGGAAGCATACAGCAAGGCTATCAAAGAATTAGAAAAAGATGGCACACTTGCTAAATTGTCGAAAAAATATTTCGGTGAAGATGTCTTCAGTTATGTAGATAAAGAAAAATAAGATGAAACTGGGTGCGCATAGCCCCAGCTTCCTTATTTCTATACGGATACAGAAAGGAAAAGAAACATGGTCTCATACGACATTTCCAAGGTCTGGACTTTTCTCCCAACCTTGGTCCAAGCCCTACCAGCGACCCTAGCTTTGATGGTGTTAACGACGCTTCTAGGTTCGGCATTTGGCTTGGTTTTGACCTGGGCACAAGTATCAGAAGATAAGGTAGGAGCAGGTCTGGCCAAAGGCTATGTCTTTACCTTGCGTTGTACCCCTCCGATTGTCTTGCTCTTTTTGGTCTTTTATGGACTGCCCCAATTTTTGAACTGGTGGTTGGGCATTGACATTGACCACTGGTCCAAGTTTGTCTTTGTCCTTGTTGCCATGTTTCTTCTCTTTGCCGCTATGATCTCTGAGGTCTTCAAGGCAGCCTATTTGGCCATTCCAAAAGGTCAGATGGAAGCGGGCTTGAGTATTGGTTTGACACCAGCTCAGACTATTTGGCGGATTGTCCTTCCACAAGCCTTTCGCGTGGCTCTTCCAAATATGACGACTGCCATCTTGAACCTCATGCGCGATGCGGCTTTGGCTTATACCATTGGCTTTATCGATATCATGGGAGCAGGCAACAACTTGATCAGTCGCAATCTTGGAAATTATTCCCTCGAGACCTATACAGCCGTAGCAGTGATCTACTGGGCTATTGCCCTTGTGATTTCCTTCTCCGCTCAATTGCTTGAAAAACGACTCAGTGTAACAGAAAGGTAGCTTATGGATTTCAATTTTATTAGTAAAACGTTTCTAGCCACCTTGGGTGGTGTTCCAGTGACCCTTCTGATCATGGTCGTATCGATTCTCTTGAGTTTTCTTCCAGCCCTCTTTTTGGCACTCGGTCAGATTTATAAGGTCAAAGGTGTTCGCAGTTTCTCAGTGATTTACTTAGCCTTTATCCGCGCGACACCTCCGATTCTCTTGATTCTCTTCTTTTATAGTCTCTTTCCCAGTCTCTTAAATAGCTTTTTTAAGAGCATAGGCAGTCACTTTAATGTCTTTGAGATCAATCCCATTTACTATGCCTTTATCATCTTTAGCTTGATGACGACAGGAAGTCTGGCTGAAATTTTACGGTCAGCCATTCTGACGGTGGATAAGGGCCAGCTAGAAGCAGCGCAAGCCATTGGCTTGACCAACCGCCAAGCCTATATCCGCATTGTTTTTCCACAAGCCTTGCGTGCGGCCCTGCCTAATCTGTGTAACCTGGTCATCAACTTGGTCAAAGGAACCTCCCTTGTCTTTGTCATGACCATCAAGGATATCACCGCCATTGCCAAGGTCGAAGCCTCTTATGGCTATCAATATTTTGAATCCTATTTAGTGATTTTTATTCTTTATATTGTCATTTGTGGGGTGATTCAGTGGGGATTCAACCTCTTAGAAAAACGCCTGACACTCGCATAGAAGAAGGAGAAATGAGAAGATGTTAGAAGTAGAACACGTATCGAAAAAATTTAAGGACCACCAAGTCTTGGTAGATGTTAATCTCAAGGTCAACCAAGGGGATGTCGTCGTTATTTTGGGTCCATCTGGATCAGGAAAAACAACCTTCCTTCGCTGCCTCAATCACTTGGAAAAGGCAGACACAGGCCGTTTGACTTTGGGTGGAAAAGAGTATGATCTCTCAAAGCTCAGCAAAAAAGAAATTCTAGAAATCCGCCAAAAGACAGCCTTTGTCTTCCAGCATTACAATCTCTTTGCTAATAAAACAGCGATTGAAAATATCTTAGAGGGCCTGATTGTGGCTCGGAAGATTCCAAAAGAAGAAGCCATCCAACGGGCAGAATCCGCCCTTGAAAAAGTCGGCCTCCTCGCTTATAAGGATTACTATCCTTCTCAATTGTCAGGTGGTCAGCAGCAACGGATCGGGATTGCGCGTGCCATCGCAGTGAAACCCGACGTGATCTTGCTGGATGAGCCAACTTCAGCGCTAGACCCAGAATTGGTCGGGGACGTCTTAGATGTCATGAAGCAATTGGCTCAAGAAGGCGTAACCATGGTTGTCGTAACCCATGAGATGGGCTTCGCGCGTGATGTGGCCAACCACGTCATCTTTATGGATGGCGGGCACATCATCGAAGAAAATGAACCGCATGAATTCTTCAACAGTCCAAAAGAAGAACGAACCAAACAATTCCTTTCACGGATTCTATCCGACGCCACCTACAGCGTCGAATACATGATTTGATAAGAGGCACACCCTGGTAAGGGTGTGTTTTTTTGCTTCGGAAAAATTTTTTTAAAAAATGTAAAAAATTATGTAAAAAAGTGTTGACAAAAAACCCAGTCTGCTTTATAATAATTTATGTAAACAAAAAGAGGTTGAGAAAATCTCAAAAGTTTACAGGATCAATAGTGGAAAGGAGATGGTGAAATGCTATTTCCAAAATATAGAAAACTAATTGATAAAAGAAGAAATACAAGATCCTAGCCCTCGAGGCTATTCATTTAAAAGTAAAATAAAATTATGTAAAAAACGTAAAGTAGCCAAATTGGCTACTCATTTTCAAGAATAAATTAAAATTATGTAAACTAGAGGTAACAACTATGAATAACAACTTTAACAATATGGATGATCTTTTCAATCAACTAATGGGAAACATGGGAGGTTTTCGTTCTGAAAGCCGTCGCTATATGATCAACGGTCGTGAAGTGACACCGGAAGAATTCGCTATTTACCGTCAAACTGGACAACTTCCAACTGAAGGAAGCGAGCAAGTGCAACACCATCAAGGTAAAGGCATGAAACAAGATGGGATCCTTGCAAAACTTGGTCGTAACTTGACTGAAGAAGCTCGTGAAGGAAAATTGGATCCAGTTATTGGACGTAATAAAGAAATTCAAGAAACTTCTGAAATTCTTTCTCGCCGTACTAAGAACAATCCTGTTCTTGTTGGTGATGCTGGTGTTGGTAAAACAGCCGTTGTAGAAGGATTGGCCCAAGCTATCGTGAATGGGGATGTCCCAGCTGCTATCAAGAACAAAGAAATCATCTCCATTGATATTTCTGGTCTAGAAGCTGGTACACAATACCGTGGTAGCTTTGAAGAAAATATTCAAAACTTGGTCAACGAAGTTAAAGAAGCTGGAAACATTATCCTCTTCTTTGACGAAATCCACCAAATCCTTGGTGCAGGTAGCACAGGGGATGGTCAAGGATCTAAAGGTCTTGCGGATATCTTGAAACCAGCTCTTTCTCGTGGTGAATTAACCGTGATTGGGGCAACTACTCAAGATGAATACCGTAACACCATCTTGAAAAATGCTGCCCTTGCTCGTCGTTTCAACGAAGTCAAGGTCAATGCTCCATCTGCTGAAGATACCTTCAAGATCCTCCAAGGAATCCGTGAACTGTATCAACAACACCACAATGTGGTCTTGCCAGATGAAGTCTTGAAAGCGGCAGTTGATTATTCTGTTCAATACATTCCACAACGTAGCTTGCCTGATAAGGCCATCGACTTGGTCGATGTGACAGCTGCTCACTTGGCAGCACAACACCCAGTGACAGATGTCCATGCTGTGGAACATGAAATTGAAGAAGAAAAAGCGAAACAAGAAGCTGCAGCTGCTAAAGAAGATTACGAAGCAGCCCTTAATGCAAAAATTCGGATCGAAGAACTTGAAAAACAAATTGCAAACCATACAGAAGATCACAAGGTGACAGCAACTGTCAATGACGTAGCAGAGTCTGTCGAACGGATGACTGGTATTCCAGTATCACAAATGGGTGCAACTGATATCGAACGCTTGAAAGATATGGGTCACCGTTTGCAAACCAAGGTTATTGGTCAAGACAAGGCTGTTGAAGCCGTTGCCAAAGCGATCCGTCGGAACCGTGCAGGCTTTGACGAAGGAAACCGCCCGATCGGTAGCTTCCTCTTCGTAGGTCCTACTGGTGTCGGTAAGACTGAGTTGGCTAAACAATTGGCCCTTGATATGTTTGGTACTAAAGATGCCATCATCCGTTTGGACATGTCAGAATACAGCGACCGTACAGCCGTGTCTAAATTGATCGGTACAACTGCCGGTTATGTCGGTTACGACGACAACAACAATACCTTGACAGAACGTGTTCGCCGTAATCCATACTCTATCGTCCTTCTTGACGAGATTGAAAAGGCGGATCCTCAAGTGATCACCCTTCTCCTTCAAGTATTGGATGATGGTCGTTTGACTGACGGTCAAGGAAACACCGTCAACTTCAAGAATACCGTAATCATCGCTACTTCAAATGCTGGCTTTGGGTACGAAGCCAACTTGACAGAAGATGCGGACAAACCAGAACTCATGGATCGTTTGAAACCATTCTTCCGTCCTGAATTCTTGAACCGTTTTAACGCAGTGATCGAATTCTCACACTTGAGCAAGGAAGACCTTTCTAAGATTGTTGACTTGATGTTAGTAGAAGTGAACAAAACTCTTGCTAAGAAAGACATCGACTTGGTGGTGAGCGATGCTGCCAAAGAATACATGACCGAAGAAGGCTATGATGAAGTTATGGGCGTACGTCCACTCCGTCGGGTGGTTGAACAACAAATCCGTGACAAAGTGACAGACTTCCACTTGGATCACCTTGACGCGAAACACTTGCTAGCAGATATGGAAGATGGAGAATTGGTTATTAAAGAGAATACAAACTCAGAAGAATAACTAGGACATCTAGCACCATAACCGAGAGAAAATCAGTTTGAAAAAGAAGGCTAAGAAGAAATTCTTAGCCTTTTTTATGTCAACAAAAGAAAAATATATAAGGTATAGTTTTATCGTTTTTTTTCCCAGAAAGTGAAAAATGATAAAAAATAGGTATGTTTTTTCATGAATTGATGCTAAATACAGCATGAAAATGCCTTAGAAAGCGTCTGTAAGCAAGATTTTCATATAAATGAACAAATAAATTATATAATATATAAAAGACTAAATTTAAGGGGATAGGAAGATTTTATGAAAAATCCAATTGATATTTATTCGACAAAAGATTATAAGAAAGTTGAAGCTGTCGTTCAATTGATGGTGGATGGAAAGGTGACAAGTTATAGAGTAGCAACTGAGACAGATATTAGTAAGATGAGTCTAGCTACCTTGACAAAAGGAACCAGTAAAATTAAAAACATCACCTATCAAACAGCGATGTTGTTGATTGAATGGTATGATAAAAATCATGAAAAATATGGAATCACAATCGATTAGCAAAAACCTATTTTTTATGGTTTTTTCTTTTTGTAAAAAAGAAAGCACTAGAAAAGCTGTCTGGATCGAATAGTGGCTGGACACCTCCATCCATGGACTTATTTTTTGAAAATCAAGGGTTCGTATTGAAAATACCTATAAAATTTGCTATAGTAGAGCATATATGATTTAAAAAGGAGAAACGGTATGCAAAGTGGTACAACCTTGCTATTTATGCTTGCGCTAATGGTCGGAATGATGTTCTTCATGAGCCGTAGCCAAAAGAAACAATACCAAAAACGGATGGAAAGCTTGAACAAGCTTCAAAAAGGGTATGAAGTGATTACCATCGGTGGTTTGTATGGAACAGTTGATGAAGTAGACACTGAACGTAAAACCGTTGTCTTGGATGTGGATGGCGTATACCTCACATTTGAATTGACAGCTATTAAAACAGTTTTGCCAGTTTCCGAAGGAGTGACAGCTGGTGCAGTTGAAGGCGCTGGTGACTCAGATTCTATCATCGACGGTGAATAATAAGAAAGAGCGATCAAAAGGTCGCTTTTTTCATTTTTAGCTAGATGCCCCCTAGAAAAGGGACTAGACTGCCATTTTAAGCGGATTTATGATATAATGAAGCGATAAAAACAGTGAAATAGGTAGAAAAACATGTTTCGTTTTAAAAAGAAAGAAAAATTAAGTGTTCCCCTAGAAGTGCCCAAGCACATTGGAATCATCATGGATGGGAACGGTCGTTGGGCCAAAAAACGGATGCAACCTCGTGTCTTTGGCCACAAAGCCGGCATGGAGGCTCTGCAAGAAGTAACCATCGCAGCCAAGGAGATGGGAGTGCAAGTCCTAACGGTCTATGCTTTCTCAACTGAAAACTGGACGCGTCCTCAACAGGAAGTGAGCTTTATCATGAATCTTCCAGTTGAATTTTACGATCGCTTTGTTCCAGAACTTCATAGAAATAATGTGAAGATCCAGATGATCGGCGAGGTTTCCCGTCTTCCGAAGGAAACCTTAGAAGCTCTGGAAAAGGCAGAAGTGTTAACCCACTCCAATACAGGCTTGATTTTGAATTTTGCCTTGAACTATGGAGGACGGGCGGAACTGACCCACGCAGTCAAACAAATTGCTCAAGAAGTTCTCGATGCGCACTTAAATCCGGGTGACATTTCAGAAGAGACCATTGCCAATTATCTGTATACCAGTAGTCTACCCAAGGACTTGCGAGATCCTGATCTGATTATTCGGACCAGTGGCGAGCTTCGCTTAAGTAACTTTTTACCTTGGCAAGCAGCCTATAGTGAGCTTTACTTTACCGATGTGATGTGGCCTGACTTTGGAGAAAAGGCCTTGCATGATGCAATAGAAGAATACAGCCATCGTCATCGACGTTTTGGTGGTGTATAGGAGAGAAATAGATGAGAAAAGATTTACAGAAGCGAGTGATTTTTGGGGGAATCGCCCTAGCATTCTTTATCCCAGTTGTCCTTATGGGAGGCCTTGTGTTCCAGATTGTAGTGGGACTTATCGCTATGTTGGGTGTTCATGAATTGTTGAAGATGAAAGGTCTGCAAACTGAAACCATCGAAGGGGCCTTGGCCATGCTAGCAGCTCTTGTGTTGGCGTTGCCCTTAGAGAGTTACCTTCCCTTCTTACCAGCAGGTGGCAATTTCATCGCCTATGGCCTTTTAGTCTTATTATTGATGGGAACGACTGTCTTGGCGCAAGGCTACACCTATGACGAGGTTGTCTATCCGATTGCTTCAAGTTTTTATGTTGGCTTTGGTTTCCATGCTTTGATTCAAGCACGCTTAGCAGGTGTAGATAAGATTCTCTTGGCCCTCTTTATTGTTTGGGCTACGGATTCAGGGGCCTACTTTATTGGGAGCCAGTTCGGTAAGAAAAAACTCTTGCCAAGAGTATCACCTAACAAGACTGTTGAAGGAAGTCTAGGCGGGATTGCTTGTGCTGTCGTTGTGACGATGATCTTTATGATGCTAGATCGCACCGTTGCAGGCTCTTACGGTTGGGTGACCATGATTCTCTTTACCATTCTTTTCAGTATAGCAGCTCAGTTTGGTGACCTAGTCGAAAGTGCCATCAAGCGCCATTTTGGAGTGAAAGACTCTGGCCGTTTTATTCCTGGTCACGGTGGCGTCTTGGATCGATTTGATAGCTTGATTTTTGTTTTCCCACTGATGCTATTCTTTGGTCTGTTTTAAACAGAAATCATCCTATCATCAGATAAAACGAAGGAGCGTGTATGCAATTTATTGCCTTTATTATCATTTTTGGCGTCATTGTCCTGGTACATGAGTTCGGCCATTTCTATTTTGCAAAGAAATCAGGCATCCTTGTTCGCGAGTTTGCGATTGGGATGGGGCCCAAGATTTTTGCCCATGTAGGCAAGGACGGAACAGCCTATACTATTCGAATCCTTCCATTGGGGGGCTATGTCCGAATGGCAGGCTGGGGCGAAGATACAACAGAGATTAAGACAGGAACGCCTGTCAGTCTAACTTTGAACCCTGAGGGAACAGTTGTTCGGATCAACCTTTCTGGGAAAAATATCGATCAGACAGCTCTTCCTATGAATGTTACAGATTTTGATTTTGAGGATAAACTTGAAATCACAGGAATCGTCATCGAAGAGACCAAGACCTATCCCGTCCACCATGATGCCACCATCGTTGAGGAAGATGGGACAGAAGTACGGATTGCTCCTCTGGATGTGCAGTATCAAAATGCTAGTATCTGGGGACGACTCATTACCAACTTTGCGGGTCCTATGAACAACTTTATTCTGAGTATTATTGTGTACTCGCTCCTGGCCTTTATGCAGGGAGGAGCAGTGGACTACTACAGCAACCATGTTCGAGTTGTTCCTCAAGGAGTGGTGGCTAAGGCTGGTCTAAAAGACAATGACCAGATCGTTCAGATTAATGAATACAAGGTTTCCAACTGGGATGAATTGACAGATTCTGTCCAGAAGGCAACCCATAACCAAGGAAAAAATCCAGAAGTAACGATTACCTATGAACGAGACGGGAAGACTCAAAAAGTGACGGTCCAACCAGAAGAAGATGGTGGACGCTATTATATCGGTGTGACCAATGCTGTCAAGACGGGCTTTTTCGATAAGCTTCTGTCAGGTGTGACAGATACTTGGTACACAGCAACTCGTATCTTAACGGCCTTGAAGGATATCCTCTTCCACTTTAGTTTGAACAAGTTAGGTGGTCCGGTAGCGATCTACAAAGCGAGTTCGCAAGCCGCGGAGCTTGGACTTCCAGCTATCCTGTCCCTGATGGCCATGTTGTCCATCAATATCGGAATCTTTAACTTGATTCCCATTCCGGCCTTGGATGGTGGAAAAATCTTGATCAATTTGATCGAGCTGGTTCGTCGGAAACCACTCAAGCAGGAGGTAGAGACCTACTTAACCCTTGCTGGAGTGGCGGTCATGGTTATCTTGATGATTGCCGTTACTTGGAACGATATTATGAAATTATTTTTGAAATAGAAAAGGAATGAATCTGAATGAAACAAAGTAAAATGCTTATTCCAACACTTCGCGAAATGCCAAGTGATGCGCAGGTCATCAGCCACGCTTTGATGCTTCGTGCTGGTTATGTTCGTCAAGTATCAGCAGGTGTTTATTCATATCTGCCATTGGCTAACCGTGTGATCGAAAAAGCTAAGAAGATCATGCGCCAAGAATTTGATAAGATTGGTGCGGTTGAGATGTTGGCTCCAGCCCTTCTCAGTGCTGACCTTTGGCGTGAATCTGGCCGTTATGAAACTTACGGTGAAGACTTGTATAAATTGAAAAATCGTGAGAAGTCAGACTTTATCCTAGGTCCAACTCACGAAGAAACGTTCACAGCAATTGTCCGTGATTCTGTCAAGTCTTACAAGCAATTGCCACTGAACTTGTACCAAATCCAGCCTAAGTACCGTGACGAAAAACGTCCACGGAACGGCCTCCTTCGTACGCGTGAATTCATCATGAAAGATGGTTATAGTTTCCACGCTAACTACGATAGCTTGGATGTGACCTATGATGAATACAAGGCAGCCTACGAGCGTATCTTCACTCGCAGTGGTTTGGATTTTAAAGCCATCATCGGTGATGGTGGTGCTATGGGTGGTAAGGACAGCCAAGAATTTATGGCCATTACTCCTTCGCGTACAGACCTTGACCGTTGGGTGGTGTTAGACAAGTCTGTTGCATCATTTGACGAGATTCCTGCAGAAGTGCAAGAAGAAATCAAGGCAGAATTGCTCAAATGGATGGTTTCTGGTGAAGATACCATTGCCTACTCAAGTGAGTCAAGCTATGCGGCCAACTTGGAAATGGCAACCAACGCCTACAAACCAAGCAACCGTGTTGTGACGGAAGAAGAAGTGACTCGCGTGGAAACACCAGGTGTCAAATCGATTGATGAAGTCGCAGCCTTCTTGAAGATCTCTGAAGAGCAAACTATCAAGACCTTGGTTTATATCGCAGACGAGGAGCCAGTTGTAGCCCTACTCGTCGGCAATGACCAACTCAATGAAGTCAAATTGAAAAACCACCTTGGAGCAGACTTCTTGGAACCTGCAACTGAGACAGAAGTGAAAGAATTGTTGGGAGCGGACTTTGGTTCACTTGGCCCAGTCAATCTTCCAGAAAATGTTAAAATCATTGCTGACCGCAAGGTGCAAGATAGCCGCAATGCGGTTGTTGGTGCCAACGAAGATGGCTACCACTTGACGGGTGTCAACCCAGGTCGTGACTTCACTGCTGAGTATGTGGATATCCGTGAAGTTCGTGAGGGGGAAATCTCACCAGACGGACAAGGTATTCTTAACTTTGCGCGTGGAATCGAAATCGGTCACATCTTTAAACTTGGAACTCGTTACTCAGCAAGTATGGGAGCAGATGTCTTGGATGAAAATGGCCGTGCTGTGCCAATCATCATGGGCTGTTACGGTATCGGTGTTAGCCGTCTCCTTTCAGCCGTTATGGAACAACACGCTCGCCTCTTTGTTAACAAAACACCTAAAGGTGAATACCGTTATGCTTGGGGCATCAACTTCCCTAAAGAATTGGCGCCGTTTGATGTGCACTTGATTCCAGTCAATGTCAAGGATGAAGCTTCTCTTGAATTGACAAGCAAGATCGAAGACCAATTGGTCAAGGCTGGCTACGAAGTCTTGGTAGACGACCGTAACGAACGTGCTGGTGTTAAATTTAGCGATAGTGACTTGATTGGTTTGCCAATCCGCATCACTGTCGGAAAGAAAGCAGCTGACGGTGTCGTAGAAGTGAAAATCAAAGCTTCAGGCGACACGATTGAAGTGCATGCAGACAACCTGATTGAAACTCTTTCCATTTTAAATAAATAAGCAATGGTAGAAGACTAGGATTCTCAACATCCTAGCCTTCTTTTTTGTAAGCTGATCCAACTAGCTGAAAGGATCTTCTTATAGTCGAAAAGTTAGGCGAATTATGATAAAATAAAGGCTAGTAATTCGTCAGGGAGAAATCATGTCAACTAGCTTTGAAATCTTAATGAATCAGTTGGGAATGCCTTTGGAAATGCGTGAATCAGACGCTTTTAAAGGGGCTGAAATCCAAGAGGTCATCGTCCATAAGCTCAGTCGTGTTTGGGAATTTCGTTTTGTTTTTGCCGAAATTCTTCCCATCACGATTTTTCAGGAGCTCAAAAACCGCTTGGCTGAGGAGTTTTCAAAGACAGGAAATCGAGCGGTGTTTGAGATTCATGTGAAGAATCCAACTTTTAGTGAGGAGCTCTTGCAAGCCTATTATCAGGAGGCTTTTGAAGATGGTCCCTGTGCGAGCCAGGGTTTTAAGAGCATGTATCAGCACCTACAAGTCCGCTCTCAAGGAGAAGAGTTGATCATTAGTGGCCCTTCATCTGTGGATACGGAGCACCACCGGAAAAACCATCTGCCTAATCTTGCTAGTCAATTGACCAAGTTTGGTTTTCCTCATTTCCAGTGTCGGGTTGAGGCGGATGACCAGTTGACAGAAGAACTCCATCAAGCCTTCGAGGCTGAAAAGGATCAAATCTTCCAAGCAGCTAATGAAGAAACCTTGAGGGCCATGGAGTCCTTGTCTCAAATGGCCCCACCACCAGCAGAGGAAAAACCAGCCTTTGATTTCAAGGCCAAAAAGGCTGTGGCCAAGCCCAAGCTGGATAAGGCAGAAGTCACTCCTATGATTGATATCACGACAGAAGAGAACCGCATTGTCTTTGAAGGAGTGGTCTTTGATGTTGAGCAAAAGGTGACGCGGACAGGTCGGGTCTTGATCAATTTCAAGATGACCGACTATACCTCCAGTTTTTCGCTCCAAAAATGGGCTAAAAATGAAGAAGAAGCTCAGAAGTTTGATATGATCAAGAAAAATTCTTGGTTGCGGGTCCGTGGGAATATTGAGGTCAATAACTTTACCCGAGATTTGACCATGAATGTCCAGGATGTCCAAGAAGTGGTCCACTATGAGCGCAAGGATCTGATGCCAGAAGGCGAGCGTCGGGTCGAGTTCCATGCCCATACCAATATGTCGACTATGGATGCCCTACCTGAGGTAGAGGAGCTAGTCGCAAAAGCAGCCAAATGGGGTCACAAAGCAGTGGCTATCACAGACCATGGAAATGTGCAGTCCTTCCCTCATGGCTATAAGGCTGCCAAGAAAGCTGGTATCCAACTCATCTATGGGATGGAAGCCAATATCGTCGAAGACCGTGTGCCGATTACCTACAATGAAGTCGATCTAGACCTTCATGAAGCAACCTATGTGGTTTTTGACGTGGAAACGACTGGACTTTCAGCGATTTACAATGATTTGATTCAAGTTGCCGCATCTAAAATGCACAAGGGCAATATCATCGCTGAATTCGATGAGTTCATCAATCCAGGTCATCCTATCTCTGCCTTTACAACGGACCTGACAGGCATTACCGACGATCATGTTCGCAATGCCAAACCTTTGAAACAAGTCCTAGAGGAGTTCCAGGAATTCTGTCAGGATGCGGTGTTGGTTGCCCATAATGCCACCTTTGACGTGGGCTTCATGAATGCCAACTATGAGCGTCATGGCCTTCCAAAAATCACTCAGCCAGTGATTGATACGTTAGAGTTCGCGCGTAACCTTTATCCAGAGTACAAGCGTCATGGTTTGGGTCCCTTGACCAAGCGCTTCGGCGTTGCCTTGGAGCACCACCACATGGCCAACTATGACGCGGAAGCGACGGGTCGCTTGCTCTTTATCTTTATCAAGGATGTCGCAGAAAAACATGGCGTGACCAATCTAGCCAAGTTGAATGTAGATCTAATTAGTCCAGATTCCTATAAAAAGGCACGGGTCAAACACGCGACCATCTATGTCAAGAACCAGACCGGCTTGAAAAATATGTTCAAATTGGTCTCTCTTTCCAATACTCAATATTTTGAGAGTGTTCCTCGGATTCCGCGGACAGTTTTAGATGCCCATCGAGAAGGCTTGATCCTGGGATCGGCTTGTTCTGAAGGAGAGGTCTTTGACGCGGTCGTTTCTCAAGGAGTTGACGCAGCAGTCGAAGTAGCCAAGTATTATGACTTTATTGAGGTGATGCCTCCAGCCATCTATGCGCCCCTCATTGCCAAAGAGCAGGTCAAAGACATGGAGGAGCTCCAGAACATCATCAAGAGCTTGATTGAGGTGGGAGATCGCCTTGGCAAACCGGTCCTCGCGACAGGAAATGTCCACTATCTTGAGCCTGAGGAAGAGATTTATCGGGAAATTATTGTCCGCAGTCTTGGGCAAGGAGCTATGATCAACCGGACGATCGGTCATGGAGAAAATGCTCAACCAGCACCCCTGCCAAAAGCTCATTTCCGTACAACCAATGAAATGCTGGATGAATTTGCCTTCCTAGGGGAAGACTTGGCGCGAAAATTGGTCATTGAAAATACCAACGCACTGGCAGAAATCTTTGAACCTGTTGAAGTGGTCAAGGGTGACCTCTATACGCCATTTATCGACAAGGCCGAAGAGACAGTTGCCGAATTGACCTATCAGAAGGCCTTTGAAATCTATGGCAATCCGCTACCTGATATTGTCGATCTACGGATTGAAAAAGAGTTGACCTCTATCCTTGGGAATGGCTTCGCCGTGATCTATCTGGCTTCCCAACTCTTGGTGCATCGTTCCAATGAACGGGGCTACCTGGTGGGTTCACGGGGGTCTGTCGGATCCAGTTTCGTGGCGACCATGATCGGGATTACCGAGGTTAATCCGCTTTCTCCTCACTATGTCTGTGGTCAGTGCCAGTACAGTGAGTTTATCACCGATGGTTCCTATGGTTCAGGATTTGATATGCCTAATAAAGACTGCCCAAACTGTGGCCACAAGCTCAGCAAAAATGGACAGGATATTCCCTTTGAAACCTTCCTTGGTTTTGATGGGGACAAGGTACCCGATATCGATTTGAACTTCTCAGGGGAAGACCAGCCGAGCGCCCACTTGGATGTTCGCGATATCTTTGGGGAAGAATATGCCTTCCGGGCAGGAACGGTTGGTACCGTGGCTGCCAAGACCGCCTATGGCTTTGTCAAGGGCTATGAGCGAGATTATGGCAAGTACTACCGGGATGCAGAGGTAGAACGTCTAGCCCAAGGAGCCGCTGGGGTCAAACGGACGACTGGTCAGCACCCAGGGGGAATCGTTGTTATTCCAAACTATATGGACGTCTATGACTTTACTCCGGTCCAGTACCCGGCTGATGACGTGACCGCCGAATGGCAGACAACCCACTTTAACTTCCACGATATCGATGAGAACGTCCTCAAGCTCGATGTCCTGGGACACGATGATCCGACCATGATTCGGAAGCTTCAGGACTTGTCAGGCATTGATCCGAATGATATCCCTATGGATGATCCAGGGGTCATGGCCCTCTTCTCAGGGACCGATATCCTAGGAGTCACGCCAGAGCAAATCGGTACCTCGACCGGTATGCTGGGAATTCCAGAGTTTGGGACCAACTTTGTTCGAGGCATGGTGGATGAAACCCATCCGACGACCTTTGCCGAGTTGCTCCAGCTTTCTGGTTTGTCTCACGGTACCGACGTATGGTTGGGAAATGCCCAAGACTTGATTAAGGCGGGAATTGCGGACCTATCAACCGTTATCGGATGTCGGGACGACATCATGGTTTACCTCATGCATGCTGGCCTAGATCCAAAAATGGCCTTTACCATCATGGAGCGGGTGCGGAAAGGCATGTGGCTCAAGATTCCTGAAGAGGAGCGCAATGGCTATATCGAGGCCATGAAGGCTAACAATGTACCTGAATGGTACATCGAATCTTGTGGGAAAATCAAGTACATGTTCCCCAAAGCCCATGCGGCAGCCTACGTTATGATGGCCTTGCGGGTGGCTTACTTTAAGGTTCATCATCCTCTCTACTATTACTGTGCTTACTTCTCAATCCGTGCCAAGGCCTTTGATATCAAGACCATGGGCGCAGGACTAGAAGCCGTGAAAGCGCGGATGAAGGAGATTGCTGAAAAACGCAAGAACAACGAAGCTTCCAACGTAGAAATTGACCTTTACACGACGCTTGAAATTGTCAATGAGATGTGGGAGCGAGGTTTCAAGTTTGGCAAGCTAGATCTCTATCGTAGTGATGCGACGGAATTCATCATCGATGGAGATACCCTTATTCCACCATTTGTCGCCATGGATGGATTGGGAGAAAACGTAGCCAAGCAGATTGTGCGAGCTCGCAAAGAAGGAGAATTCCTCTCTAAAACAGAGTTGCGCAAACGTGGCGGTGTCTCCTCAACCTTAGTGGAAAAGATGGACGAGATGGGAATCCTTGGCAATATGCCAGAAGACAACCAGCTCAGTCTCTTTGATGATTTGTTTTGATGGAGACAAAACATTTATAAAAAGTTGATGAAGTTTCATCTTGATTAAAACTAAACAGCAAAACTAATAGTAGGCTATTGTATATTCGATAGATTTACAATAGCCTTCTTTTTTGTTACAATAATCAATAGAAAGAAGGTGAGAATATGTCTAAGACGAGTATGAGTATTCGTTTGGATAGTGAGGTTAAGGAACAGGCTCAACAGGTTTTTAACCATTTAGGGATGGATATGACTACAGCCATCAACATTTTCCTCCGTCAGGCTATTCAATATCAGGGTCTACCGTTTGATGTAAAGATAGATGAAAACAGGAAATTGCTTCAAGTCGTCACGGATGTAGAGCAAAATCGGAATATGAGTCGGTCTTTTGAATCTGTCTCAGACTTGATGAAGGACTTGCGTGCTTAAGATTCGCTATCATAAACAGTTTAAAAAAGATTTTAAGGTGGCAATGAGGCGTGGATTGAAAGCAGATTTGTTTGAAGAAGTCTTGCATTTTCTGATTCAAGAAAAAGAACTTCCTGTCAGATATCGTGACCATCAATTGACTGATTCCAAGCATTTCCAAGGTGTTCGGGAGTGTCATATCCAGCCGGATTGGCTTTTGGTGTATAAAGTGGACAAGGATGAATTGATTTTAAACTTGCTGAGGACAGGAAGTCATAGTGATTTGTTCTAATGGATTCAAATATCCTCGCTCGGTTTGAGGTTGGCTAATGATAGAAAAGAAAAAAAGAGCAACACCCTGGAAGTCAGGGAAAGTCATTTCCATTCGCCTACGGAATGGCGTCTATGTCTTAGCGCAAATGGTCCGAGAGCCCTATCTGGTGTTTTTTAACCATTTTAAGGAGGACAATTGCTGGAAGGGAGTGACCTTGAAAGAGGAGGATATTCTCTTTTGTAAAGCAGTCACTCGTCAGTTTCTACGCTACAGTCCTGTAACGATTGTCAAAGATCTTGAGCCTCTGTTAGATTATCGGCTACCCAAAGAATGGATTTACAGCCATATGGAAGGGCATCCGATTACGGTTTCGGTGAAGGGACGGGAGCGCCAACTTGCAGGTTTTGGTAGACGTTGTTCTTTGGTTCTAGCGGATAAGGATAGTGGACAACCAGAGGATAATCCTCTAATGGGACTCTTCCAAGCCTATATCCTACCAGATATCCAAGAGCAAGATTGGGAGCGGGTAGGTCAGGCTGAGCTCATGTCGATTGAAGCCTTTCCGACGCTCAATGAACGTCTCTATCTCTGCTTTCTCCATGGGAAAAATGTGAATCCAGAGCTAGATATCTCTTTAGGAAAGCCCTTGCTTGATGACTATGAAACTTATGTAGATATCCTCACTAACAGCCCAGAGGCTCAACATCTCTATCTAGGAGAGTACGAAGAATAAGAAAGGACATTTGATGAAACTTAGAATTTTTGCGGAAAACAAGCCAGCTCAAAAGGTTTTTGAATATCAGTTAGAGCTTGCTGATCAGACAATTCTTCTATCGACAGCACTCTTGTCAGGTGCAATTGCTTTGGCAGGATTATTTTCTGCTTTGAAAGAAAAATAAATATAGAAAAGGATTGAACATGGTTTTACCAAATTTTAAAGAAAACTTAGAAAAATACGCAAAATTGTTGGTGG
>NZ_JAPJPF010000038.1 GCF_030825805.1 Streptococcus sp. | reverse complement strand
GCACAAACACTACAGGCATCACAGCCTGTGCTAGCATGGACTTTCCTCATGAGAGAAAGCTCTCACGCGATTATCCAAAAATTGCACGATTCATCTTTTATGTCTTAAAAATCACGATCTACGACTTGTTTCCCGAAGACTTCTTTTTCAAGACGATTTAAGCGTTTCAAAATATCGAAGTTTGTCGTAGTAGTGACCTGAGGAAACTCATGCTTTGGAGCAGATTCAGGAACTGATGGACTCGGAGTTGCTTGGCTCGTTTTCTTCGCTAATTCTTCACGGAGCCGAGCATTTTCTTCTTTCAATTCCTTCACTAAGGCAGCATAGGTTTCATAGTCTTTGATGACATCATCCAAAAACTCATTTACCTCAACTTTACTAAATCCACGAACTTCTTTTTTGAAATCTTGATCAAAAATATCTTTCGCAGTAAAAATAATACTTGCCATCATTCTCTCCGTTCTAGTTAATCATAATCATTATATAAAAAATGAGGAGCAAAAATCAAGGTAAATCACTTATTTTTCGTAAATTTTTTCCGCTACTTCATTTAAGTCATCAAAGTTTAATCTTTTGACATGATACTGATCCATTTCTAGCATCATTTTGTAAAGATATTTGAGATTTGTTTCGTGTTCTGGATCGTAAAATAAATAAGCGCCATCTGTATTTTCTAACAAAAATGTATTGTATTCTTTAAATTGGCCTGGCTGGCTATAAGAGGGATAGGCATACTTGACAAAATCAACCTGCTTAAAGCGACTAAGGAGTTCTTGATTGGCCTCATTCCAGTTCTCTCCTTGGTTTTCAAACATAAAAATCGTGGCCAACTGTATCTCGTATTCTTTTTTTAATTCCTGGGCAACCTCCAAGGCCCAGGCTTCAAAACCTAGATTACCCGTAAAAATCAGCCACTTGACGCCCTCTTCCAAAAAACGGACTAAATCCCTGCGAATCGTCTCTTTAATAATGGGAAGTCTAGGGTCCTTTGCTGTCAGAATTCCCAATTCAAATGCCTTGTAACCTGTAATCAGTAAACTATTCATTATTTCCCCTCCCTTCTTCATTTTGTGATATAATAGAGTGATGTAATTGTACCAATAAGGAGAATTATGGTCAACTATCCTCACAAACTTAGCAAGAAATCTTCTTCGCCCATCCAGAGGAAGCAAAGTGTAAACTTTGCCAATCGGGGGATGACATTTGAAAAAATGATTAATGAGAGCAATCAGTACTACCTTTCTAGAGGGCTAGCGGTGATTCATAAAAAGCCGACGCCCATCCAGATTGTAAAGGTGGACTATCCTCATCGCAGTCGGGCAAAGATCGTAGAAGCTTATTTTCGACAGGCGTCTACCACAGACTATTCTGGTGTTTATAAAGGACACTACATTGATTTTGAAGCAAAAGAGACCCAGCAGAAACAATCCATGCCGATGAAGAACTTTCATCAGCACCAGATTGATCACATGGCTGCGGTCGTCCAACAGGGAGGAATTTGTTTTGTGCTCTTGCATTTTGCAAAGCTCAATGAGACTTATCTACTGCCCGCTCCTTCCTTAATCGACTTTTACAACATCGATCACGGCAGTAAATCTATGCCATTGACCTTTATACAGGAAAATGGTTATCGTATCGAGACAGATCACCTTCCAAGCGTCCCTTATCTCGATATTATCGAACAGAATCTACTAGGCGGTAATTAAATGAACAAACAAACAGTTATCCAGTGGTTAAAATATGCAGCGATTGCGGCTATTTCCTTTTTTTTCCTTTTACTTATTCTGGGTGGATTGGTATTTGGATACTATGCCGCAAAAGCACCGACTCTTTCTGAGAAAGACCTCGTCGCAACGACATCAAGTAAAATCTATGACAATCAAAACAATCTGATTGCAGATTTGGGTGCTGAAAAACGAATTAATGTGAAGACCAGTGAAATCCCAACAGACTTGGTGAATGCGATTGTGGCAATTGAAGACCACCGTTATTTTAACCATAGAGGTCTAGACTTTATTCGTATTGGAGGAGCCTTCTTCAATAACCTCCGAGGAGGTCGCCAAGGGGGATCCACTCTCACACAGCAGTTAATCAAGCTCACTTACTTCTCTACTTCTTCGTCCGATCAAACCCTGTCACGAAAAATTCAAGAAGCTTGGCTTGCTACTCAATTAGAACAAAAAGCAACCAAACAAGAGATTTTGACCTACTACATCAACAAAGTTTATATGTCTAACGGAAACTACGGGATGCAGACAGCTGCTCGTAGTTATTATGCCAAAGATTTGAAGGAGCTTTCTCTCCCACAATTAGCCCTATTGGCCGGAATGCCTCAGGCACCGAACCAATACGACCCATACACTCATCCGGAAGTTGCTCTCCAACGCCGTAATCTGGTTCTCAAAGAAATGTTAGATATGAAGTCTATCTCTAACGAACAGTATGAAAGTGCCGTCAATACACCTGTTACAGATGGTTTACAAAGTCTAACCAGCTCAAGCAACTATCCTGCTTATATGGATAACTACCTCAAAGAAGTCATCCAACAAGTCGAAGAAGAGACAGGCTACAATGTCTTGACAACTGGTATGGATGTATACACCAACGTCGATACCGCAGCTCAAAAACGCCTGTGGGATATTTACAACTCTGACGAATATGTCAATTATCCAGATAATGAGTTGCAAGTTGCTTCTACTATCGTCGACGTGACAAACGGAAAAGTCATTGCTCAGTTGGGATCTCGTCATCAATCATCTAATGTATCCTTCGGTACCAACCAAGCTGTAGAAACGAACCGAGATTGGGGTTCTACGATGAAGCCTATCTCAGATTACGCTCCTGCAATCGATAATGAAGAATACAGTTCAACCGCAGTAACTATTCCTGATACACCATACAACTTCCCTGGTACAAATACGCAAATCTATAACTGGGATAGACAGTATTATGGCCACATCAGTATGGTCTATGCTCTTCAACAGTCCCGTAACGTCCCTGCTGTACGAGCTCTTGAAAAAGTTGGTTTAAAGAAAGCTCAAAAATTCTTAAGCAACATGGGTATTGAATATCCAAAAATGGTGTATGCTAATGCTATCTCAAGTAACACCAGCGACTCTAGCAGCAAATACGGGGCTAGTAGCGAGAAAATGGCTGCTGCTTATGCAACCTTCGCTAATGGTGGAACCTATTATAAACCTCAATATGTAAATCGAGTTGTATTTAGCGATGGTACAACTAGGAACTTTGACACTTCTGGAACAAGGGTGATGAAAGAGACCACCGCTTACATGATGACTGATATGTTGAAATCTGTTATCACAGCTGGTACAGGATACAACGCTTATATCTCCGGTCTTTATCATGCCGGTAAAACAGGTACCTCTAACTATTCAGACAATGAATTGAAGAAACTAACCAAAGACTACAGTTACTCAAGCATTGTGACACCAGATGAATTGTTTGTGGGTTACACCACTCAATATTCTATGGCTGTTTGGACAGGGTACACCAATCGCTTGACTCCCGTACTGGATGATGGAATCAAAGTCGCAACAGATGTCTACAAACAAATGATGTTGTATTTGTATGAGCAAAACGGATCAGGTAGCACTGATTGGACCCAACCAAGTGGTGTATACCGTAGCGGTTCTTACCTATATCTCAATAATGGTAAGAATAACTACAATTACTACAATTACTATTATGAGCCAAGTCCCGTCAGTCAAGATATTGAAGCAACAGAAGATAGTTCAAGTTCTAGTTCATCTAACTCAGAAGAGAATTCTGAACACACTGAACCTTCTGCCAAAGAAAATGAACAAAATCGCTAGTCAGATAATTTAAGTCCAAACAAAAGCACGATTGTTAATCAACAATCGTGCTTTTCAATTCAACTTACTTAGAAGCCAAAGCCCCCATCGGATCCCATGGAGCCAAGACGATTGGCTCTGCCTCATAAGCAGCCAATTCTTCCGCTGTCAACAGTTCCTTGCGGACAACGATTTGGTAGGTGTATTCGTCCATCCAGGCGTCAGAAGCAACAAAGTAGCCATCTGTTCCGACTTTATCTCCCCAAGAATTCTCAACCTTCCATTTGAGAGGACGTCCAGCTTCGTCCAGATCTATACCAGTCAAGACCATGGCATGGGTCATGAGACTTTCCGCATAATCCAAACGCCCTGCCTTATCTTGAGTCAACTGGATATCCATTCCCGCTTCAAAATCATAGACATCTGTCGCAAGGATTCCAGCTTTCCGGTTGCTAACTTGGCCGACATCCGATCCAAACCAAACAGTTTCCCCAGCTTTCATTTGAGCAATGGCCAATTCTTTCAAGCGCTCCATCGGAACGTTGAGGTAGCGGACTTCACGGCTACCGACCACATTCCCCAGCATCTCAACTGTGTAGGACTGTCCATAAGGCTTGTCTGCCGTAGGCGCATTGATAACAGAAACGTAGTCCTCCAACTGAAGATCCACATATTTTTTGTAAAAGCTTTGAGGTGTCAAGCCAGACTCTGTGTGGAAGTTATTGTCCTTATCGCGATAAGAGAAACTAAATGTACGAGGGGGCAAGCCCAGTGACATAGCTAAGAAATTAAAGATTTCTTGCAGGAGCTCTTCTTTCTTGCTTTGAACCGTTGCTAAATCTGCTCCAGTCGCAAGCAATTCGCGCAGGATCTGAGCATCTTGACGCAACAATTTGTTTAAGTAGGTATTGAGCTCCCGGCTATTGCTAGATGAGATGGATTCTGGATAGACAGACTTGGGTACGACCCCATATTTTTCAAAAAGGGAAACGACCATATCCCATTGACCACCATCTTGTTGAGGGGTTTGAAGGAGGAAGGCCACCTTGCGACTGGTCAAGTCCTGGTCCGCTGTCGCAATGATTTGTTCCAAGAACCAGTTGGATTTTTCGTACTTGTCCCAGAAGAAGGTATGAGCTTGAGACAACTCAAAATCCTCTAATTGGAAGCTGGCAATCATTTTATGACGGAAGGTATTTAGAGCCGCAAACATCCAGCAACGACCAGAAGCTTTCTGGTCCGTCACCTTATCCTTGGTCAAATCAAGAGAAAAGACGGGGGTGTTTTCTACTGCACTTTTGCGTGTCTCTAAAGCTGCATGAATCCCATTGTGGGTGATGGCATTTTCAAGAGCCGCAAATTTCACATTTGCTTGGTAATTCGCATAGAGTTGATCTGTAAATTCTTGTGTTAATTCTGACATAAAATTCTCCTTTGTAAAGCTACTTACCATTATAGACCATTGGCTAAAATCTTCAAGTAAAAATTGTTTTAAAGGTCAGAAGAATGGATAGTGTAGATTATTTGATCTCCGACATAGCCTTTTCTGGCAACAGCATCTGGGAGAGTTTCAAGATATTGCATTCCAGCTTTTGCCATTACCCGTCCCGAAGCAGGGTTCAAACTGACATACTTGGCCTGAACTTCCTTGAATCCCACCTCTACCAACAAAAAGTGTAAAACAGCCTGGAGGGCTTCTGTCATCAGACCTTGACCCCAGAAGTTCTTCCCTAGAATATAGCCGACTTCACACAGTTCTTTTTGCGAATCCTGAGAAACGACACTGATATCACCTATCACTTGTGCGGGATCATCTTTCTTACAAATCGCCCATTTGTAGGTGTTTTCCTCTTGGTAATGAAGGAGCCATCTCTCAATTGAAGCTCGAGTCACTTGAGGATTTGGATGGGGATCCCAAGTCACATATTTAAGATTATCTGCATCAGATGCCCAATTTTCAAACATTGCCTTTGCATCCTCTACAACAAAGCGTCTTAATAATAAACGCTTGGTTTCCAGTTCAATAGTAC
The DNA here is from genome assembly GCF_030825805.1 of Streptococcus sp. GTDB lineage: Bacteria > Bacillota > Bacilli > Lactobacillales > Streptococcaceae > Streptococcus. Next base: position 13,033 of record NZ_JAPJPF010000038.1, on the reverse strand, counting down.
CCAATTTTCTCATCTACTTTCCTCCTATTCTGTTTAAAAAAAGTCGGCTCAACCGACTTTTCTTTTCTATCAACGCCAGAAGGTATCAAATACCGTAATCGGTAGATGACGTTTGTGTTGGCCTTTGTGCCACCAGTTTTCAATGGTTGCTTGAGCTTCTGGGCTAACTGATTTCCCTTCTAGGTAGTCATCAATTTCTGCATAGGTCACCCCAAGAGCTACTTCGTCAGCGATACCTGGCTTTTCTTCTTCCAAATCTGCAATCGGTACCTTCTCATACAAGGCAGGATCAGCTCCCAGTGCCTGAAGCAACTGCTTGCCTTGGCGCTTATTAAGGCGGTAGAGAGGAAGGATATCGGCTCCGCCATCTCCAAACTTGGTAAAGAAACCAGTGATATTTTCGGCCGCATGGTCCGTCCCAATGACGGCTCCGCTATAGGCACCTGCTAGAGCGTACTGAGCAACCATCCGACTCCGTGCCTTGATATTGCCCTTGTTAAAATCTGAGACATCTGTTCCTGTCGCTTCGACAGCACGCTCCATGGCATCGACCGATTCCTTGATGTTCACGACCAGGCTGACGTCTGGCTGGATGAAGGCCAAGGCCTTTTGGGCATCTGCTTCATCCGCTTGAACACCGTAGGGCAAGCGGACAGCAACAAACTGATAACTGGCATCTCCAGTCTCTGCCCGCATTTCCTCCATGGCTAATTGAGCCAGGCGACCCGCTAGGGTCGAGTCCTGTCCTCCCGAAATTCCTAAGACAAAGGTCTTTAGAAAAGGATGTTTTTGCAGGTAGTCCTTCAAAAAATCAATGGACCGGCGAATCTCTTCTTGAGGATCAATGACTGGCTTGACCCCTAATTGGGCAATAATATCTTCTTGTAGGCTCATTCTTCTTCACCTCCCAAGGCTTTCTGACGCATCTGATCGATGAGGTCCATCTTATCTTGCCATACGTCCTTGGCCAAGTCCACTGGATAATGTTGTGGATTGAGGACACGTTTGTATTCGTCCCAGAGCTTGTCAAATTCCTTCCGAGCATATGCTTGGATATCCATCAAGGTTGGCAATTTGTAGACTAGTTTCCCATCTTTGAAAATATCGACCAAGAGAGGGATGGCATCGAAATCGCGAACCGTCTTCTTGATATAGGTATAGGTCGGATGGAACATCTTGATTTCTGTCAGTTCATTGACATCTACTCCATCGTAAGTGATGTAATCCCCTTCCGATTTGCCTTTTTCCCGACTGGTAATACGCCAAACTTGCTTCTTCCCTGGGGTTGAAACTTTTTCAGCATTGTTAGACAGTTTGATGGTATTTCGCATTTGACCATTTTCGTCTTCGATAGCAACAATCTTATAGACTGCTCCGAGGGCTGGTTGGTCATAGGCTGTGATCAACTTGGTTCCGACACCCCAGACATCAATCTTAGCCTTTTGCATCTTCAAGTTGAGGATGGTGTTCTCATCCAAATCATTTGAAGCATAGATCTTCGCTTCTGTGAAACCAGCTTCATCCAACTGTTGGCGAACCTTTTTCGAAATGTAGGCAATATCTCCAGAGTCAATCCGCACTCCTAGGAAGTTGATACGATCTCCCATCTCACGCGCCACCTGAATCGCAGCCGGAACTCCGATACGCAATGTATCATAGGTATCCACTAGGAAGACACAGTTGCGATGGGTCTCAGCATAGGCCTTGAAGGCTTTATAATCATCGCCATAGACCTGCACCAAGGCATGGGCATGGGTCCCAAGGACAGGGATGTCAAAGAGTTTTCCTGCACGTACGTTACTGGTCCCGCTAGCGCCTCCAATAACGGCTGCACGGGTTCCCCAAATAGCCGCATCCATTTCTTGTGCTCTACGAGTTCCGAACTCCATCAAAGGTTCGTCTTCGATCACAGCCTTGATTCGAGCGGCTTTTGTGGCAATCAAGGTTTGGAAATTGACAATATTGAGGAGGGCCGTTTCGACCAACTGACACTGGGCAAGCGGTCCTTCTACTTGGACAATCGGCTCATTGGCAAAGACTAGGTCCCCTTCTTTGGCAGAACGAACAGTCAATTCCATTTTGAAATTTTTCAAGTAATCCAGGAAGGCTCCTTCGTAGCCCAAGGATTCTAAGTAGGCAATATCCGACTCTGAAAAATGTAGATTCTTCAAATAGTTAACAATGCGCTCAAGACCTGCAAAGACGGCATAGCCATTTTTAAAAGGTTGCTGGCGGAAATAGGCTTCGAAGACTGCCTTTTTATTGTGGATGCCTTGCTCAAAGTAAACCTGCATCATATTGATTTGGTACAAATCCGTATGGAGAGTTAAGCTATCATCTGGGTACATGTTTGATCCCTCTTCTTTTTTCTTACGTCGTGGCACCAGTCACGCTCTGTCAACTGGCACAGTCCAAAATAATTTTAAACACATTATAGCACATTTTAAGCAGGACCACATGAGTTTAATCCGGGCTAAGCCTCATTTTTTATCGTAAAAAAGAAGGGATCTTCGCCTCTTTCCATCAGACGAACATCCCTTTCTTCTTTCTTATTCTTCGTGTTCAGTAATATATTTATAAGCTTCTTGACCGGCGACAGCGCCATCCCCAACAGCTGTAGTAACCTGACGAAGATCTTTTTGGCGGACATCTCCAACCGCAAAGACACCCGGCACGGAGGTCTTCATGTGATCATCCGTGATCACCCAACCTTGATCGTCTAGAATACCGAGGTCTTGGGCAAAGTCACTGACAGGATCCAAGCCCACATAGATAAAGACACCACCAGCTGCTTGCTCGCGAACCTCACCTGTTTGAACATCTTTTAAGACGAGACTGGTCACACGGTTATCCCCTTTAATCTCTTCGACCACTGTATTCCAAGCAAAGTGAATCTTTTCATTGGCAAAAGCTCGGTCTTGAAGAACTTTTTGGGCACGTAGGGCATCGCGTCGATGAACAATGGTAACAGACTTAGCAAACTGAGTCAGGAAGATTGCCTCTTCAACCGCAGAATCTCCTCCACCAACAACCATGAGGTCTTCATCCCGGAAGAAGGCACCATCACAGACAGCGCAATAAGAAACCCCACGACTATTTAATTCTTCTTCACCTGGAACTCCCAACAAGCGATGGTTAGAACCAGTCGCAATAATAACGGTCTTGGCTTGCAAGAGGCCATCATCTGTCGTAATTTCCTTGTAGCTTCCTTGATCCACAATGTTTTCGGCTCTACCGAACAAGTGTTCCACACCTAGGGTTTCTAGTGGCTCAAACATCTTTTCAGCCAATTCAGGACCACTGATGTTGGCATAGCCTGGATAATTTTCAATGTCAGACGTGTTGTTCATCTGTCCGCCAGGAATTCCTGCTTCTAACAAGGCAACCTTGAGATTGCTGCGGGCTGCATACAAGGCTGCGGTCATTCCCGCAGGTCCTGCGCCGATAATCAGTGTATCATACATAAGCTTCTCCTTTTGTTGTAACTATCTTGATTCTAACTCCAATTCAATCATTTTGCAATTATCTTGCTCGAAGAATAAACAGAACTCCAATGACTGCAAAGGTAAGGACTGGAATTGTCATAATATCAATTAATAAAATATCATAGAGGTGTAACTGGCGTTCCTTAGCTGTTTTATCCGTCTTACGAGCTACTCGCAAGCCTATCCAAACAGCTGAAGCAACCAACACCCCAACTGAAGTGATGATTAAGCTCTCGATATAGAGAGATAGCAATTGGTTTAACATAAGATCTCCTTAGTATCCAAACTTGGAATGAGGGGACGAGATGCCGCTTCGTTTCGTTCACCGTTGGTCAACTTGAAATACCTATCTATGCGGAAAAGTAGACTACTAATCATCATCTTCTCCTGAGGCACCTACTCAAAGAAAAATCCGAGTCTGAAACATCGCGTTCCAGACTCGAGCTCTTATATATTATATCAAACAAACGTTCGTTTGTAACTAGCAAAGAATTCTTTTGTCCGCTCTTCTTTAGGAGCATTCATAATCTCTTCTGGAGTCCCAGATTCAATAATTTTTCCCTTATCAAGGAACAAGACCTTGTCCGCCACCTGGGAAACAAAGCTCATGTCATGACTGACCAAAATCATGGTTTGACCTGCCTGAGCTGCTGCTGCGATGGCTTTTTCTACCTCTCCGACCAATTCCGGATCAAGGGCTGAAGTTGGCTCATCCAACAAGAGGACTTCCGGCTTCATGGCTAGGGCACGCGCCAAGGCTACCCGTTGTTTCTGCCCTCCGGACAAATGACGAGGGTAATGGGTTTCGCGGTCCGACAGACCGACTTTTGCGAGTTCTTCTTTGGCAATCTTGGTCGCTTCCTGGTCGGATAAGCCTTTGACGACGATCAGTCCTTCCTTGACATTGTCCAAAGCAGTCTTGCGACTGAAAAGATTAAACTGTTGAAAGACCATAGCTAGCTTTCTTCGAAGGGTCAGGATCTCGTCCTTACTGATGGTTTCAAAGTCTACCTTTTCCCCATTGATCTCAATGCTACCACTATCTGGTGCTTCCAAATAGTTCAAGCTTCTCAAGAAGGTTGATTTCCCAGCTCCAGAAGAACCGATCAAAGCAACGACTTCCCCTTTTTGAACTTCCAAATCGAGATGGTCTAGGACCACTTGACCGGAAAAAGATTTTGATAATTGTGAAATCCGAATCATGCTGCTCGTTCCTCCTCTTGCAAGGTTTGGGTAACAACTTTTGGATCTTTGATAGCGAGTACCTGTTCGATCCAACGTCCCAATTGTTCAATCAAAATATTAATGGCCCAGTAGATCAATGAAACAGAGATAAAGCGCTCGAAGTAGCGACTGTCATTCCCCGACATAATCTTGGCTTGGGCAAAGATTTCCAAAACACCTGCATAAAAGGCCAGAGAAGTCCCCTTGGTCAAACCAATCAAAGAGTTGATCAAGGTCGGAGTCGCAACCACTGCTGCATTTGGAATAATAATCCGACGATAAACTTGGGCATTGGTCATGCCGAGACTCTTCGCTGCTTCGATTTCACCCGCATCAACAGATAGAATCGCTGCCCGAATGGTCTCACTGGCATAGGCTGCCTCATTGAAGGCAAAGGCCACAATGACAAATAAATGGGCTGGCACATCGTTGATATTAAAGGTTGTTCCATATTGTTGGTTAATGGCCTTCAATAGGAGCGGGATTCCATAGTAGGTCAGCATCAACTGGACCAAAATTGGTGTCCCTCTTAAAAAACTCACAAACAAGGCTTGGATCGGGTAGAGGATTTTTACCCGATTGATCTTGACAATGGCAAACAATAGAGCTAGCAATAAACCAAAAAAGGCTCCTGCCAAGGTTAACAAAATCGTATTTGGAAGCTCTTTTAAAATTCCTGGAATTGCTTCAAAAACGACGCGTAGGTTAAAGATTTCTCCTTCTGGTATCCATTTTAAAAACTCTTCATACCAGCCAGATGCCAGATAAGTAGTTGTAAACATCTTCGTTACTTCCTCCCTCGATAATGAATCATTCTATCATATTTACAGTTAAAATGCTGAGTTTTGCTACTGATCGTTCGTAAATCATGCTTCAGGTCTGATGTGATCTCAAGCATGCATCTCCCCTAAGAGCAAAAAAATAGACTATCTATAGATAGTCTATCACAAAATAAATCAGCGACCAAATAGTTAATTTTTATGGAAATCTTTAAATTTCTTTATCACTAAAAGGTTTGGCGTTTCGCCTTTCTTTCTGCTCGACCGCGAGCACGATTCTCAGCTCGCTTGGCTTTGCGACGTTTCTCGTCCACGGCCCATTTGATTTTTTTCTTGTAGCCTGGTTTGATTTTTTTCTTTTTCTTCTTGACCAAGCCGATCATCTCAATGTCGAGTTTTTCTTGGCGTTTTTCACGATTAGCCCGGCGATCCCGGTCATAAGTATCTTCGATAGCTCCAGCCTTCAAGACCTTAGGTACAAACTGGATCCCCATTTTTTCAAGCTCCCGAATGTCTGAGTCATCACTCGGTTGATAGAGAGTGATGGCTGTACCAGGAAGACCATTCCGTCCAGTCCGGCCAACGCGGTGGACAAAGAAGGATAAGTCTTGCGGAATGGCATCGTTGATGACATGACTGACCCCTTCAATATCAATCCCACGCGCTGCCAAGTCTGTCGCCACGATATATTCAAAATCCAGATTTTTGACTTGGTTCATGATTCGCTTGCGCTCCCGTGGAGGAACCCCCCCATGGATTTTGGCGACCTTGAGCCCCTTCTCTACTAGAAAAGCATGCAAATCGTCCGCTCTGTCCTTGGTATTTACAAAGATCATAGCCAGATAAGGTTGAAGAGCCTGCGTCAGTTGATAAATCTGCTCGTTTTTGTCGCGCCCCTTTGTCGATACCAACCAGTTATCAATGGTGTCCGAGATTACCGTTTTGGTTTTGATCTGCTCCATGACAGGGTTAGACAAATATTTCTTCAAGAAGGGTTGTAACTTTTGTGGAATCGTTGCTGAGAAGACTAAAAACTGAAGCTTCTTGGGAAGACTGGATGCAATCTTGTCTACCGTCGTCAAAAAGCCCATATCGAGAGTCATATCCGCCTCATCAACCACAAAAGTGTGAGCCTTATGAATAGCCAAGTCTCCAGAAGCGACCAAATCATAGATCCGTCCAGGTGTCCCAATGACAATATGAGGTTGGGCTACTTGGAGCTTATCGATCTGGCGAGCCTTATCAGTTCCTCCAACGTAGTTGGCAATCCGAATTTCTTTTTCACAGTGGCTAGCAATCTGACGAGCCGCTTGGTAAATCTGTGTGGCCAATTCCCGACTAGGCGCAGTAATGACCACTTCGACATTGCTACTATCCTCATTTAAGGTTTGAAAAATTGGCAAGAGGAAAGTATGGGTCTTCCCTGATCCTGTTTTAGATTCACCGACCAGATCACGGCCTGCTAAAACAATCGGGATCAGCTTTTCTTGAACTTCTGTTGCTTCGATAAAATTAATCTCTTTTAAGGCCTCTTGGATATAGTCCTTAAACTTAAAATCTGTAAATTTCATTCTCTTATCCTTTCATCATCTCCACTATTATATCAAAAAACTCCTCTTCCCGCTCTTCTTTTGGACAGCAATTCCTAGCCAGCGAAAAAGGCTGAGATAGCAATCCCAACCTTTTATGATTCATGGCTTATGAATTGATCAAATAGTAGATCAAGAGAGTCAAGGCGCTCATTCCTGCACCAACACTCCAGAGAAAGGCATCAACCTTCCACTCAGACCATTTAGGTCCATTTCCAGACAGACCACCCAATTCCAAATGGTGATGGAAAGGCGTCATGCGGAAGATCCGGCGTCCTTCCCCTGTCCGTTTTTTCGTCCATTTGAAATAGGACACCTGGAGCATGACAGAGCTAGTCTCAAAGACGTAGACAATCCCAATCAAGAGCAAGGTCCACTCTACGTGGAGAGCCATGGATAGAGTCGCAAGCATCCCACCTAGGGCTAGGCTTCCAACATCTCCCATGAAAATCTTGGCCGGCTTGTGATTGTAGACGAAGAAACCTAATAGAGCTCCAATCATACTAATCGTTACAAAAAGGATATCGATTCGTCTTTGCCAAACAGCGATGATGGAATAAGCGATCAAGCTGATGGTTACCGAAATACTTGCCAAGCCATCAATCCCGTCCGTTAAGTTGACTGCATTTGAAAAACCAACCAACCAGAACAAGGCAAAGACAATATAGAAATGTCCCAAATAGACATCCCAACCAAAGACATTGAGAAGACTACCAGCTCCATGGCGTTCAGAGAAGAGATAGAAAATGATCCCTCCCAACAATTGCAAGGCTAATTTTTGCTTGGGATTTAACCCTTCATTGATCTTACGAAAGACCTTCAAGAAGTCATCCAAGAAGCCGACGATTCCATACAAGACCAAAATAAAGAGGATCAATTGAACAGGACGCGTAAAGTTCCCAGTTAGGAAGCTAAAGACAAGGGTGACAAAGACTGAAGTGATCAAGAAGACCACTCCCCCCATAGTAGGAGTGCCTGCTTTGGCTTTGTGTTGCTTCACATCTTCGTGCATTTGTTGGCCCGAAATATGGGCCCGTTGATAGAAACGGATAAAGGCAGGAATGCCAATAACCGTTAGAATAAATGATACTACTAGGGTAGCAAGTAACATATCAATCTCCTAATGTAATTGTTATTTTCTTCGTCTTCTTTAAAGCAGTTTCTACTTTGACGTTTTGTTTGCTCACACGAGAACCTTCCCCTTTATAGGTGATCTCAATGCCCGTCCATTCCGCAAATTTATCAACATTTTCCTTGGTCCAGCCATACATATCCGGAACTGAATCCAAGTCATCTGTTAATAATAACACTTGCTCATTTGCTTTTAATTTCGTTCCTGCTGATACAGACATCTTTTTAATATTCTTTCCAGTTCCTAGGACGACAGGCTGGATCAGATTGCGACGCAGTTCATCTGCGAAGCCACCTGGGCTGATGGTCTGCTTCAAGTTCAATTCTTTCGACAAGGATTCTGCCGACGGCATCTTATAGGTGTCCTCTTTCGTGACCCCATCCAAGGCTTTGGTTTCCGTTACCAGATTCAGCTCATCCTTCAAGGCAACTGCATCTTCTAGAATGGGATTCACAAGTTCTTGCCAACTGGTCGGACTAAAGCTGATCTCAGGTTGTTGAACCGTCACATACATGATAAAATCTGGATCCTCGGCAGGCGTCATGACTACAATGGAGTTGATATTGTTATTTTCTCCATCCAAATACCCGTTAGCCGTCGCAATTTGGGCTGTCCCCGATTTAACAGCAACATTTTGGCCAGCTACTTGAATAATCGGACCTTCCGAAGAGTAGAGAGTACCAAATTGGGGATCTGTCCCTACCGTAATCATATAATTACGGGTCTGTTGGGCAGCTGATGCCGACACTGGATTTCCGACAACTTCTTTTTTGGATTTACGAGCTGCATCATTTTTAGCATCATAAATTCCACTGATAAACTTAGGTTCTAACATCACGCCATCATTGGCAATGGCAGAGAATGCTCGCAACATCTGCGTTTGGTTGACAGATATCCCTTGTCCAAAGGCAGACATAGCTTGAGTAACATAGTTATCACCCGGAAGGCTTCCAAAACTCTCATCGCCCATGCCAAAACGGGTAGGGAGACCAAATTTGAAGCGGTGGAGGTAATTCATCCAGACGTTATTTCCCATCTTCTGCTCTAGCTTGGTCATCCCAATGTTACTTGAATAGGCGAAACCTTGGGCAATATTCATATAGCGACCTTCTGTCAAGCCCATATTGATTCCCCAGTCTTTGATGGTCGCATCTTTCACTTGCAACTCGTTGTTATAATAGACCTCGTTATAGGCTGGGAAAGTCCCATGATCAATCGCCGCGGCCAAAGTCATGACCTTCATAGTCGAACCTGGTTCGTATTGATCCTGGTAAAGAATCGTGTTCCAGGTTCTCAGATTCTTAATATCCAAGCCTTCTTTGGTATCTGCATTATAGGTTGGACGTTGTGTCGTTGCAAGAATTTCCCCCGTTTTGGCACTCACTAGGGTCGCACTGACATATTTACCTTTTACCTTTTCTTGGAAAACATCCATTCGGGTTTCGAGATAGGTTTGAAGTTCCGCAGAAAGGGTTGTATACACATCCTTTCCATCTTCTGTCTTCACGGCAACCTTATCTGATCCCGGCACAATATTTCCGTTGCGATCCTTTTCGTAGGTCACAACGCCATCCTGACCACCCAGAATGCGATCCAAAGACTTTTCGATTCCCGTTGTTCCCTGTAAGGTTTTATTGCCTTCTTTATCTTCTATCAATTGAGCTTGACCGATAAATTGAGAGGCAAAGGTCCCATTTTTATAACTCCGGTTTGGACTCGTCGTAAAATCAACACCTTTAATGTTGGCAGCTTCTAGTTCACTCCGGATAGCATCCATGTTGCTATAGGTAATATCGTTCCCCGCTGCACCAAAAGAAACCTGGTTGAGCTTCTTTTGCGACAGTTGTTGGACAACATAGTCTTTTTCCATGCCCAAATAACGATTAAAAACATCTGCTACTTGGTTGTATTGACTTTCTTCAACGTATAAAACTTCACCTTTTGCCGATTTATAGGTTTTGTCGATGATCGCATAAACATTATAAGTCGTCGCATCCTCAGCAATAACAGCTCCATTTCGGTCATAAATTGTTCCTCGTTTGGCTGGAACAATCTCTGTTTTCTGATGGACTTGATGGGATAACTCAGATAAATTTTTTCCGAATTTGCTATCTGTGCCTATAATAACTGCAAAATTAATGAGAAATATGAAGAAAACAAGAATGGAAAGCAAACTTAAATTCTTAGCTACTTGCCGACGATTTTGGTCTGGAAGTTTCCTTTTTTTAAGGGAATAACGAATGATTTTCTTCTTTAATTTACTCATCGCTACTTGAACTCACCACTTTTCGATTTTCTTTTTGGAGGGTCATCCCCTGAGAACTAGCTAACTTAGACAAGCGTTCATATCGAGTCAACTCATTGACTTCTTGTCGGATATCTTCTAGTTCAGTCTCTTTTGTTTTTAGTTCCGTATTGAGGTTTGTCAAATCACTTTGCACTTGTAGAATCCGCGTCTGCATAAAAATAATACTGACAGCGAGAATAATCCCTGTTAGGACAATCGAGCCATAAAAAGCTTTTTCTACTCTGGTAAAGCGACGAATACGATCTTGCAATTGACTGCCCCGAGATCGTAATGGTTGATCTGCCATGTTTATTTCCTCTTACTTATGAATTTTTCGAGCAACCCGCAATTTTGCAGAATGAGCTCGGTTGTTCTTCTCTAACTCTTCTTGGCTTGGAAGAATCGGTTTTCGAGAGACTAATTCCATTTTTGGTTTTAGGTCCTCTGGGATGAAAGGCAAGCCCTTCGGTACTTCTACTGTAGAAGCTTCTTTAAACAATTGTTTGGTCAAACGATCTTCCAAGGAATGAAAGGTAATGACTGAAATACGACCACCAACTGCCAACAAATCCATGGCCTGCTGGATTGATTCATCCGCCGCTCCCAATTCATCGTTGACTTCAATTCGAATCGCCTGGAAAATTTGTTTGGCTGGATGCCCCTTTTTCTTTAGTTCCTTGGCCGGTTTTGCCGATTTGATGATTTCAGCCAATTCTGTCGTCGTTTCAATCGGTTTTACCGCACGCGCTTGTTCGATCTTTCTAGCAATTTGCTTGGAAAACTTATCTTCCCCATACTTGAAAAAGATTCGGACTAGATCGTGGTAATCATAGTTGTTGACCACGTCATAAGCCGTCAAAGAGGCTTCTTGATTCATCCGCATGTCCAAGGGAGCATCTTTTTTATAAGAAAAACCGCGAGACCGCTCATCTAACTGGGGACTAGAAACTCCTAAATCATAACAGATTCCATCAATCTCATTGACTCCCAATTCTTGGAGACGTGCTTGAAGATTCCGGAAATTGTCTTTGATAAAGGTTACCATGCCCTTATCAACATAAGGAGCTAATCGTTTCTCCGCATTATCAATCGCATGCTGATCCTGGTCAAAGGCATATAAATGCCCTTTTTCACTTAATTGACTTAATAAATATTCGCTATGGCCGGCTCCACCTAAAGTGGCATCCACATAGATTCCATCTGGCTTTACATCCAGCATATCAATCGTTTCATGGAGCAAGACCGTTACATGATGAAATTCTTTACTCATATCCTATCTATTTTACCACAAATCTGACCAGGATGCACTTGAGATTCTCTTCTCGATCCACTCATCATTTTCGGATAAAAAGTCCCTATTCTTCAAAAGCTCATCCTATCAACCAATAGACCGAGAGAAGCAATTTGTGATACAATAATTCCATGAAAGATAAGAAATACCTCCTCCTTGGCCTGCCAGTGGCCGATCTAATTGCAGTCTACTTTTTCCTACGCACCCCTGTCCCTTGGATTTTTTGGACAGCAACCTTCGTTCTTGCCGTCTCCATTTGGATTTTTAAAAATCAATGGAAAAACTACAAAAATAGAGATAAGGATTCAGACTAGCCCATATAGAACAAGAAAACTCGATCAGTTCAACTTCTGATCGAGTTTTCTATTGTCTATTTATGAATTGGGATCATCCAAACTACGGCCGTGCAAACCTTTCTCTCGTTGTACTTGGCGTAGTTTCTCAGGTGTCACATCGTTACCTTCTTCGTCCACCACTTTAATTCCTTCGATATGGTGGCGAACGGAGCGACGGTATCCTTCAATGTATTCTTCACGAAGTTTTGCTTGTTCCACTTCTTCTTCTGGCGTCAAACCTTCAGTTTTTTTCTTTTTAGCAAGCTCATTGATGCGAGCGATTTTTTCAGGTGTCATAATAAGACCTACTTTCTACCTGTCATCAGGTACTTATTTTGTGTTCAATTGGTTGAAGGCTGCAACAGCATTAGCTTTCGCTACAAGGCCTGCAAGAAGGGCCAAACGGTTGTTTTTAACAGCCTCATCTTCTGCCATCACCATGGTATTGTCAAAGAAGGCATCGATGACTGGGCTAAGAGCAAAGAGTTTAGCCAATTTGTCGCTAGCTACACCAGTCAATTCAAGCTCTTCAATTGCTTTGGCAAGAGCTTTTTCTTGATCATTTTCAAAGAGACTGGCATCGACCGCTACTGAAGCATCTGCTTTTTCTGCCAAGTTGAAAGCACGTGAGAGGGACTCAACAGCTGCCTTGTAACCATCGGTCTTCGCAACTTCTGAGAGGGCATCAGCTGCTTCAAGCATATCTGCCACGACAAAATTTGAACTAGCAAGAACAGCATCTTTGATATCTTTTGCTGTGCGTCCCATCATCTTGTCCACACGCGCCTTGATGAAGTTGAGCACTTCTGCTTGATTGTCATAGGAAAGACTATCAAACGACAGACCGTAAAGGCTTTCAATCAACTCATCCATAGGGATATGCCAACCAAAGGCATCCAAGATACGAACAA
>NZ_JAPJPF010000037.1 GCF_030825805.1 Streptococcus sp. | reverse complement strand
GTGCTTGTAAAATCGCTGCTGGGAAGACGATTTGGTTTTGTTGCGGATCATAGTAAGCATTGACCATATTAGCTGGCATGTGCCATTCGCTCCGATCGACTGGTTGGTTCCACTTGCTCCAAGTATGGGCAATGGAAATTTCATAGAGAGCTTGAGCATTTTCCACCAAGGTCTTGCTCTCGTCGATAATCTTTTTGGCGTATGTTTCTGGTAATTTTTCAGGGTAGCCAATATGCGGTGTAATGACATTGAGTTTGACAATGGCTTTTTCACGAGTTTCAGGAGCGAGCCAGTCTGCTTTTTCTAAGCGCTCCTTGTAGACGTCAATCATGGTCGCTACTTTATGCTCTACGTCTGCTTTTGCTTCTGGTGAGAATTTTTCGCCCGCATACCAAAGGCCAAGTGCTTGGCTATAAGGTCCTTCTGCCAAAGCCAAAGCGGCTTTTTCTTTCGGACGAGGTTCTGGAATCCCTGTAATGGTCCGTCCATACTCACCAGACAAGACACGAATTTCTTCGGTCAAGAAAGATGTCCAATCTAAGGCTGCACCGAGTTTCAATTTAGCATGAATAGTTTCCCAGTTGGCTGCCGAGTAGTATTTTGGAGCGAATTCCTTCCAGAAACGCTCTTCCGGCACGATGATTTTATCTGGTGTTTGTCCGATCACTTCTGTAAAGAAGGCATCGAGTGGCAATTCTGGAACCAAGGCATTGAAATCTGCCCACTCATATGGATGGTAGAGTTTGTTGTACTCAGATTTTTCTTCATTTGATAAAACATACTTAGCCAATTCTGCATCTGCTGCAATGACTTTATCCAGGATATCTTTGATTTCTGCCTCTGAGAATTCAAATTTTGGCAAGAGTTTTTCCATCATCTGGCGCCAGATAGCCAGTAATTCTGGACCCTTTTCGTTGCCTTCTTCATAGTAGGTCGTATCTGGCAAGATGAGAGCAAGAGACTCTCCCCACAAGACATTCATTTGAGCATTCATAAAGTCTGGTGATACGCTAAATGGCAAGAGATTTGGTTTGCCAGCTAGTTCATAGGTGCCTAACTTGCTGGTATAGTCTTCAAAAGAAGACAGAGCCTTAATTTCACTAATCAAAGGCATGACTGGTGCTACACCAGCTGCTTCACGCGCATCAAAATCTGCCACCATTTTGTGGTATTTGACAAAGTTTTGGAGAATGCTGTCTTCGGGCAGCTCTTCTCCCCGTTGCCATTTTCCGGTAATATCCAACATCAAGTTTTCGATATCTTGGATCAAGTCCATAAAACCACCAGTTGACGGTTTGTCATCAGGAATAACAGCTGTCTCAGCCCATTCCCCATTGACGTAATCATAAAAATCATCTTGTAAACGTACCATGATCTTCTCGCTTTCATTCTTTTCTATTAACCTTATCAAAAATAGGTCTATTTTTCAATGATTACAAGTGAGTTAATCTAAATTATTTAAAAAATTAACTTGACTTAATCTTTTTATTCATGTATATTAATGGCAAAGGAGAAAAATCATGATTCAAATTGAACATCTCAGTGTTGCTTACCAGCAAACACTGGCCTTGGAGGATCTTTCCCTCACCATCAAGGGGCCAACCATCCTAGGAATTCTTGGACCCAACGGTGCGGGGAAATCAACTCTGATCAAGGCCATGCTAGGACTTCTCCCTCATTCGGGAAAGGTCCTGCTCGATCAACAAGATCTCGGCCAAGTTCTTCAACGAGTGGCTTATGTTGAACAAAAGACAGCTATTGATTTCCACTTCCCCATCACGGTGCGGGAATGTGTCTCACTGGGCCTCTACCCCCATCTTTCTATCTTCAAGAGAAAAAGCAAAGAGGATCTCCAAAAGGTGGAAGATGCCTTGCGGCTTGTCAATCTCCTTGATCTAGTCGATCGCCAGATTGGCCAGCTTTCGGGAGGGCAATTCCAACGGGTCCTAATCGCTCGCTGCTTAGTCCAAGAAGCAGATGTTATCTTTTTGGATGAGCCCTTCGCTGGGATTGACTCTGTTAGCGAAGAAATCATCATGCAGACACTCCAAACCTTGAAAAAGGAAGGCAAGACCATCCTGATCGTCCATCACGATCTCAGCAAGGTTCCAGCTTATTTTGACCAGGTCTTGCTCCTTCATCGCAAGCTGATTGCTTTTGGCAAAACAGAGGAAACCTTTACCAAAGAGAATCTTCACGCAGCCTACGGTCATGAACTCTTTATAGGAGGTGGAGTCAGATGATTACAGAATTTATCAATGGATTACAGCATTTCCACTTCTTACAAAATGCCCTGATCACAGCCATTGCCATCGGGATTGTCGCTGGAGCTGTCGGATGCTTCATCATTTTGCGAGGCATGTCTCTCATGGGAGATGCCATCTCACACGCGGTCCTTCCGGGGGTGGCTCTGTCCTTTATCCTGGGCATCAATTTCTTTATTGGCGCCATTGCCTTCGGGCTGTTAGCTTCCATCCTGATCACCTATATCAAGAGCAACTCCATCATCAAGAGCGACACTGCGATTGGGATTACCTTTTCTTCTTTCCTCGCCTTAGGAGTCATTCTGATCGGAGTCGCTAAAAGTTCTACCGACCTTTTCCACATCCTCTTTGGAAATATCTTGGCCGTGCAAGACCAGGATATGTGGGTGACCATCGGTGTTGGAGTGGCAGTCTTACTGGTGATTGTCCTGCTCTTTCGTCCCCTACTGCTCACTTCTTTTGATCCTGTTCTGGCTCAATCCATGGGCGTCCGGGTCAAACTCTATCACTACCTGCTCATGGTGCTCTTGACCTTGGTTTCTGTCACTGCCATGCAGAGTGTCGGGACCATTCTCATCGTCGCCATGCTCATCACACCCGCTGCGACAGCCTATCTCTATGCCAATAGCCTCTGGTCCATGATGCTCCTTTCATCCGGATTAGGTGCTCTAGCTTCTATCCTGGGACTCTTTATTGGCTACAGTTTCAACATCGCCGTCGGGTCTTGTATTGTCCTCACTTCTGCCATCTTCTTTCTCATCAGCTTCTTTATCGCTCCTAAGCAGAGAAAGAATAAGCACGCTCTTTCACCTCATTAAAGGAGAAACACATGAAAAAAATCGCTTCTGTCCTCGCCCTCTTTGTGGCGCTCTTATTTGGCCTGTTGGCCTGTAGCAAAGGCTCTTCTTCTAAGTCCTCATCTGATAAATTGAAGGTGGTTACCACCAACTCCATCCTCGCAGATATCACCAAAAATATCGCTGGGGACAAAATCGAGCTCCACAGTATTGTCCCTGTCGGCCAAGATCCCCACGAATACGAACCACTCCCAGAAGATGTCAAAAAAACTTCACAAGCAGACCTGATCTTCTACAATGGGATCAACCTCGAAACGGGTGGCAATGCTTGGTTTACCAAATTGGTCAAAAATGCTAATAAAGTAGAAAACAAGGACTATTTCGCTGCCAGCGATGGCGTAGAGGTCATCTACCTAGAAGGCCAAAACCAAGCTGGAAAAGAAGACCCTCACGCTTGGCTCAATCTCGAAAATGGAATCATCTACGCTAAAAACATTGCCAAACAATTAATCGCCAAAGATCCAAAAAACAAGGACTTCTACGAAAAAAATCTAGCAGCCTATACTGAAAAACTAAGTAAGTTAGACCAAGAAGCCAAGCAAGCATTCAATAACATCCCAGCAGAGAAGAAGATGATCGTAACCAGTGAGGGTTGCTTCAAGTACTTCTCCAAAGCCTACGGCGTCCCATCTGCCTATATCTGGGAAATCAACACTGAAGTAGAAGGGACACCTGAACAAATCAAAACGCTACTAGAGAAATTGCGTCAAACCAAAGTACCGTCCCTCTTTGTCGAATCCAGTGTCGATGAGCGTCCTATGAAAACTGTGTCTAAGGATAGCAATATCCCTATCTTTGCAAAGATCTTTACTGACTCAATTGCCAAAGAAGGGGAAGAAGGCGACAGCTACTACAGCATGATGAAATGGAATTTAGAGAAAATCGCAGAAGGTCTGAACAAATAAGATTCCAAACTGATTAGATTCTCAAACAAATCAGTGGCTCTTCCCCCTTCATTAATGTACAATGAAAAGAAAAAAGGAGTCTTTGCTATGACAACATTTTTAGGAAACCCTGTTACCTTTACCGGATCTCAACTTCAAGTTGGCGATACTGCTCATGACTTTTCACTGACTACACCAAACTTAGAGAAAAAATCTTTGGCTGATTTTGCTGGGAAGAAAAAAGTCCTCAGCGTGATCCCATCTATTGACACAGGTATCTGTTCTACTCAAACACGTCACTTCAACCAGGCCCTCTCTGACATGGAGGACACTGTGGTCTTGACAGTTTCTGTCGACCTTCCTTTCGCTCAAGGTAAATGGTGTGCTGCTGAAGGGATCGAAAATGCCATCATGATCTCAGACTACTTCGACCATTCCTTCGGAAAAGCCTATGGCCTCTTGATCAATGAATGGCATTTGCTCGCACGCGCTGTCTTGGTCCTAGATGCAGACAACAAGGTCACTTACGTCGAATACCTAGACAACATCAACAGCGAACCCAATTACGACGCGGCAATCGAAGCCGTCAAAGCACTTGGATAAAGTAAAAAGAGGTCTAGGACCTCTTTTTACTTTATCTACAAAATCTGTTCAGAGACTTTCCTTAGGTGAGTTTCTAAGAGGCCTTTTTCTTCAATCCGAAAGAGGACTACTATAAAATCCGATGGAGCCCATTCTTGAGTAAAAGTCGCCAGCGTAAGCGTGGGATGCCTCTGAGGAAACTCCGCACGCGCTTTGCTACTTGTTGCTTATAGCTCTTGCCTCCTTGTGCAAAGGTTCCCTTCCGACTCCAGTAGCCTTCAATACTGCGATCATTCTTCGGAGCTAGATAGCGAACACCTTGCTGATAGAGAACCTTCTTGCGAAAAGCTGGATCCCACGGTTTAACGGGATCGATATCCAAGTCCTTATGGGTATGGCCTTTGGCTAAGCCATAGTTGAAACTGGCTCCATTGACAATGCCATTTTCAGAAATCTGATACGGATCCACTTCGTTGAGAAACTGGCCACCCTGATCCAGGATATACTCTGTATGAAAGTTGAGCAATACCTTAAAATTCAACTGGGCCTGAGCACGAGATGGGAAAGCAAGTTGGCCATCTTGATCCACATAGACCTTATTATGGAGACGAGCTGCTGCATAAGCATCGATTTTGATCCCTTTTGTCTCCTGCAAGTAAGCTTGTAGCGCCTCTTCATCAGTCTGCCCCGCTCTGGCATAATGCTCCCGAATCCACTGGGCCTGGTAGGCAGAGAGCAGATAGCGAAACTGGTGAACCTGTCGTTTTAAGAGCTGATCTCCTGCTTTGCTGGCTAATGGATCCTGAGCAAATGCTACTTGAACCACTCTTGAAAAAGAGGACCAAAAAGACGAATGAGGCGGGCAATCTGGCCAGAACCGCTTCAGTAAGAAGGCAGTCTCCTCACAGGTTCCCGATAAATCCCGTGGCATGAGACAGAGGTGCATGACCCCTCTTAAGAGGGCCTGGGCACGGCCTTCCGTCAACCCTTGCAGTTCTCTCTGCCACATCTCTTGGAAAAGAGGACTGGCAAAGACGAAGACAGAGCGGTAAGAGTCTTGCCTTGTTGCTTCATCTTCGCAAGACTGCAGTTGTTTTTCTAAGTAGCTGAGACCTCTGGTCGTCCAGCCCAGTTTTTCCAATTCCTGTCGCTGCATTTGCACCCTCCTTTCCATATTGTTCTCGGTTTATGCTTCTATACTATCATCTTTCTCCCTCCCAGACAATTCCTATCCACTGGCCAAGCCATTTCGCGCTTTTTTTGATATACTAGAAGAAGCGAAGAAAAGAGGACCCTATGACACCAAATAAAGAAGATTACCTCAAGTGCATCTATGAAATCGGCACGCAACATGAAAAAATTAGTAACAAAGAGATTGCGGCCCGGATGCAGGTTTCGCCTCCAGCCGTGACTGAGATGGTCAAACGCATGATCTCGGAGAATCTCCTCATCAAGGACAAGACCCACGGCTATCTGCTAACCAAGCTCGGCCTCCAAACGGTTTCCGATCTCTTTCGCAAGCACCGCTTGATTGAAGTGTTCTTGCTCAAAAAACTGGGCTATACGACTGAAGAAGTCCATGAAGAGGCTGAAGTGCTCGAACATACTGTCTCCGACCGCTTTATCGATAAACTTGACCAGATGTTAGACACTCCCAAAACCTGCCCCCATGGAGGAACCATTCCACCCAAAGGAAAAATTCTCATCGAGGCTTACCAGGACCGTTTGAGTGATGTCAGCGAACCGGGAACCTATCGTTTGCGAAGAGTCCAGGATAGCTTTGAATTGCTGAATTTTTTAGACCAGATCCAGCTGACCATTGGAGATGTCATTCTCTTCAAAGGCTATGATGATTACACCGGCCTCTATCATCTCCAGATCAAAGACCAAGACATCCAAATCAATCATCTGATTGCCCAACAACTTTACATAGAAAAACATGCCCTTTGATAAAGGGCATGTCAGATTGAAGAAATAGTATTCCTAGAAACTTTCCTTAGGTGAGTACGGACGTCAGCGAACTTCTACGAAGTTCCATGACTTAGTTTTGAACCTAAGGTTTCAAAACTCCCGAATGCTTGAAACAACAATGTTTCAAGCATTTTTCTCACAGCGGAAAGTTTCGGATTTACTTTGACAATCCAGAGTAATATAAGAATTTTTTTGAAAAATTATCCAGCTATCCTAAGTAAAAAGTAATTTGTCTACATTCAAACATGCCTTTTAATCAAGGGCTTGTTTTTTTATGGATTTTTCGTATCGAGGATGATGGTCACTGGGCCATCATTGATGAGTTCAATTGCCATATCTGCAGCGAAGACCCCTCGTTTGACAGGGACTTCCTTTTCTAACAAATCATTAAAATCATCATAGAGCTGGCTAGCCATCTCTGGATTGGCTGCCCCAATAAAGGCTGGACGATTGCCTTTTTTTGTCTGGGCAAAGAGGGTAAATTGAGAAATCGAGAGGATTTCTCCTTGAATATCCTTAACAGATAAGTTCATCTTCCCTTCTTCATCCGAGAAAATTCGCATTTGCGTGACCTTTCGTACTGCGTATTCCAGGTCCTTTTGGTCATCATCCGGACCCACTCCCACCAAGAGAAGAAGTCCTTCTTGAATCTGACTATAAACTTGACCATCAATAGAAACCGAGGCCCTTTTGACCCGTTGAATTACTAATTTCATCTTATTATCCTATTATACAATCTATTGGGCTCACCACTAAGCTTCAAAGAACATCGACTTCAAACAAGGCGATGAAAAGCAGGCAGACTATCCGAAAACCAAAGGCTGTTCAGTTGCTTTTAGGGCAAGGCAGCGAGACGAAGACAGTACTGGAGTACGGCGAGGCGAGCTAACGAAGCAATAAAAGATAACTGAGCAGCCGACTAGCCGTTGGTACGCTTAACAGAGTACACCTCCGGCACACTCTTAATCTTATCCACAACCGTTGTCAACATAGACAGGTTTGGAATCCCGAAGGAAATGTGGATATTGGCAAATTTCATATCTTTGGTTGGTTGGGCATTGACAGTTGAGATCATCTTAGCCGTGTTGGAGAGGACTTGAAGGACATCGTTGAGGAGGCCTGCACGGTTGAGGCCGTAAATATCGATATGGGCGATGTAGTCCTTGGTCGTGTTATTGTCTTCCCACTCGACATCAATCAAACGTTGCTCGTAGTTGTCTTGGGCCCGCAGGTTCATACAATCTTGACGGTGAATAGCAACCCCACGTCCTTTGGTAATGTAGCCGACAATTGTATCTCCTGGCACAGGATTGCAACACTTGGCAATCCGGATCAAGAGACCAGAAGCTCCTTGGATGACCACACCACCTTCATGGCGGACCTTGAGGGTGTCTTTTTTATTTTCAACCTTGACTTCGCCACCTTTGACCAGCTCTTCGGCTTCCGCACGCGCCTTGGCTTTTTCCTCTTCGCGGCGCTCTTCCTCCGTCAAACGATTAAAGACAGAGATGGCTCCGATTTCTCCAAAACCGATGGCCGCAAACAAGGCCTCTTCGGTCTTGTAGCTGGTCTTTTGCAAGACCTTGTCCATGTGCTTCTTATCCATGAACTTGTTGGCAATCATATCATGCTCATGGAATTGGGCCATGAGCAACTCTCGTCCACGGTTGATCGAGAGTTCCTTGTCTTGGTTCTTAAAGAATTGGCGGATCTTATTGCGGGCCTTGCTGGTCTTGACGATATTGAGCCAGTCACGACTTGGTCCAAATGAATTTGGATTGGTGATGATTTCAACCTGGTCACCCGTTTTCAGCTTGGTAGTCAAAGGAACCATACGGCCATTAACCTTGGCACCAGTCGCTTTTTCCCCGATCTTGGTATGAATCTCATAGGCAAAGTCAATCGGTCCAGAATCCTTTGGAAGAGAACGAACCGCTCCATCTGGGGTAAAGACATAAATCTCTTCGGCTAGATAGTTTTCTTTGACCGTATCTACAAATTCTTTGGCATCATCCGCCTGATCTTGGAGTTCCATCATCTCCTTGATCCAGTTCATCCCAATAGCCGATTCTTTGCTATTGACTTGGCCCTTGATTCCTTTCTTATAAGCCCAGTGTGCCGCAACCCCGTACTCAGCAACCTCGTGCATTTCCTTGGTACGGATCTGGAACTCGATGGGACCTTTTGGTCCGTAAACAGTGGTATGGATGGACTGGTAACCATTGGCCTTGCGATTGGCGATGTAGTCCTTGAAACGGCCTGGCATAGGCTTCCACAACTCGTGGATATAGCCCAGCATGGCATAGACGTCACTTGGTGATTCTAGGATACAGCGAATGGCAATCAAATCATAGATTTCATCAAAGCGCTTCTTCTTATCCTGCATCTTGCGGTAGATGGAGTAGATATGCTTAGGACGACCATAGATTTTCCCATAGAGGTGGCGTTCTGCCGCATAGGACTCGATCTTTTGGACAACTTCTTCTACCAAGGCTTCCCGCTCGCGACGCTTCTCCTTCATCATATGGGAAATTTTATAGAACTCGACTTCATTCAGATAACGGAAGGATAGATCTTCCAATTCCCACTTGACGCTGGAAATCCCGAGACGGTGGGCTAGCGGCGCATAGATTTCCATGGTCTCCTGGGAAATCCGTTCTTGCTTGTCCTTGCGTAAATGCTTCAAAGTCCGCATGTTGTGCAAGCGGTCTGCTAGCTTGACCAAGATGACACGGATATCCTGAGACATGGCCATGAGCATCTTGCGGTGGTTCTCTGCCAGCTGCTCTTCATGGGACTTGTATTTGACCTTCCCGAGCTTGGTCACTCCATCAACAATCACTCGGACATCGTGCCCAAATTCACGTTCTAGATCATCTAGGGTCGCGTTTGTATCCTCGACAACGTCGTGCAAAAAACCACAAGCAACCGTCACAGCATCCAACTTCAATTTTGCCAAAATGCCGGCAACTTGAATAGGGTGGATGATATAGGGTTCACCTGATTTACGGAATTGCCCACTATGGCAGTCGACTGCATAAAGGAGAGCTTTTTCTACAAATGCAACATCCTCTCCCGACAAGTATTTTTTGGTAAGGGCAATAACCTGGCCCCCTGTTAAAGGTTCTTCTTTCGGCATCTAGTTTTCTCCACTTTCTTGCCTTCTATTCTATCACTTTTAGCTCTATATGAAAACTAGTCCGATTGACTTTCATGCTATTGGAGGAGCTTTCCAGCACTATCAGCCAGAAATCCCGAACTTAGGTTCCCTTTTTATACAAATACTCCATTTTTTATAAAAAATTCATTAATTTGTAATATATAAAAAATAATAAAACGAATAAATTCTGAACAAAATAAGATATAATAGAAAGACATCATTTTATTTAGGAGGACAACCATGTCATCATTCCGTAAACAGGCTGCCCTATTCAGCCTTGCTGCCGCTTTCTTGGCAACGACGACTGCCCAAGCAGATGAAGCGACAAGCTCAAGTGCAACTGATTCGTCGGCAACTGCTGTCACAGAGGCCGCAACTCCTGCTACTAGCTCTGAAGCAAGCACTAGCAATAACACTCCGACTGCTAGTGGAGAAGCCGTTGCTACAGCAACCGAAGCGACTCCTGCTGCACCTCAAAATAGCGCCAGTGACGCAAAAGCGACCACTCCAGTTGAGGGGCAAGAAGTCGATGTCCGTATCCTTGCGACAACGGACCTTCATACCAACTTGGTCAACTATGACTATTATCAAAACAAACCAGCGCAAAACGTTGGTCTAGCAAAAACAGCTGTCTTGATCGAAGACGCGAAAAAAGAAAACAGCAATGTCCTCCTCGTTGATAATGGAGATACTATCCAAGGAACTCCTCTTGGTACCTACAAGGCCATCGTCAATCCCATCAAAGATGGTGAGCAACACCCGATGTATACAGCTCTTCAAAAATTGGGCTTTGATGCAGGAACGCTTGGAAACCACGAATTCAACTACGGACTAGACTACCTTAAAAAGGTCATCGCAACCGCTGGTATGCCGATCGTCAATGCCAACGTTGTGGATGCAAAGACTGGTGAATTTGTCTACGACCCATATAAGATTATCAAAAAGACCTATACTGACAAGAACGGTCGTTCAGTCGATGTCAATATCGGCGTAACAGGGATCGTCCCTCCACAAATCCTCAGCTGGGACAAGGCCAACCTCGAAGGCAAGGTCAAGGTTAATGACTCCGTCGAAGCCATCCAAGCCATCATCCCAGAAATGCGCAAAGCCGGAGCAGATGTCGTCCTCGTTCTCTCTCACTCTGGTATCGGAGATGACAAGTATGAAAAAGGCGAAGAAAACGAAGGCTACCAAATTGCCAGCCTCCCAGGTGTTGACGCCGTTGTAACAGGTCATTCACACGCAGAATTCCCAAGTGGAAACGGAACTGGCTTCTACGAAAAATATGCGGGTGTCGACGGTGTAAACGGTAAAATCAATGGAACACCCGTCACCATGGCTGGAAAATACGGCGACCACCTCGGAGTAATCGACCTCAATCTTCGTTATACCGATGGTAAATGGTCTGTTGTTGGAAGTAAGGCTGCCATCCGCAAGATCGACACCAAATCAAAAGTAGCCGATGAGCGCATCACCGAGATTGCGAAAGAAGCGCATGAAGGAACAGTCAAATACGTCCGCCAACAAGTCGGAACTACTTCTGCTCCAATTACTAGCTACTTTGCCCTTGTGAAGGATGATCCATCTGTCCAAATCGTAAACAACGCACAAACTTGGTATGCTAAGAAAGAACTAGCAGGAACTCCAGAAGCCAACCTTCCAATCCTCTCTGCTGCGGCACCATTTAAGGCGGGTACACGTGGAGATGCTACTGCCTACACAGATATCCCTGCTGGCCCAATCGCTATCAAGAACGTCGCTGACCTTTATCTCTATGATAACGTCACTGCCATCCTCAAGGTGACTGGTGCCCAACTCAAGGAATGGTTGGAAATGTCTGCTGGTCAATTCAACACGATTGACCCGACTAGCAAAGAGCCTCAACAGCTTGTCAACCCTAACTACCGGACCTACAACTTTGACGTCATCGACGGGGTGACCTACGAGTTTGACGTGACCCAGCCAAATAAATACGACCGCGAAGGAAAAACAGTTAACCCCGATGCTAGCCGTGTCCGCAACTTGAAATACCAAGGCAAAGAAGTAGCTGCGGATCAAGAATTTATCGTTGTGACCAACAACTACCGGGCAAACGGAAAATTCCCAGGCGTTCGCGATGCTAGCCTGAACCAACTCCTTGGATTGGAAAACCGCCAAGCTATCATTAACTACATCTTGGAAGAAAAGAATATCAACCCAAGTGCAGACGGTAACTGGCGCTTTACAGACAGCATCAAGGATGTAGATATCCGCTTCTTGACAGCTGACAAAGCTAAGGATCTGGTTGGTAAAGACGGAGATGTCGTCTACCTTGAACCGTCTAAACAAGAAGGATTTGGGGAATACCGCTTTGTTTATGTGGAACCAAAAGTAGAACCTGAAACAAAACCAGAAGAACCAACAAGTCCTGAAACAGGAAAAAATCCATTTATCTTTGTACCGAACCATCAGAAACCGGCACAAGATGAAACCATCACCTTATCTCATAGCCAACAAACCATTACCCTTCCTGCTCCAAGTCAAGAAGGAGCTCGCCCTGCAGAAGCTCGCCAAGAAACTGCTAAGCCAGTAGTTGCTTCTTCTATCAGCGAAAAAACCTTGCCTGAAACAGGAGAACGTGCTTCCATCTTAGCCCTTATCGGATTGGTGATGACCGGACTTGGCTTCCTTATTCCATCTCGTAAGAAAGAAGAAAACTAATTCTTTCTTGTTCTCATAAAGAAACGCGTGAAGATCTACCTTCACGCGTTTTTCATTAATTCTGTGACAACACTCACTGCGCTAAGGGCATAGAGTGGGGCGGTTTCTGCACGGAGAATCCGAGGGCCAAGGCCTGCAAGGACTGCTCCTTTAGCTTCAAAACTTTCAATTTCAGCAGGTGAGAGACCTCCTTCTGGACCAAAGATAAAGAGAACCTTGCTCCCTTTTTCAAGCCCACTTACAGCTTGTACAAGAGCAGCGCTTTCGCCTTCTTTGGCCGACTCTTCATAGGCTACCACGATGCGGTCAAACTGGTCGAGTTGGGCTAGAAAGTCTGCCTTTTTCTCAAAAAGGGTAATGCTTGGAACAAGATTCCGCTTGCTTTGCTCTGCTGCTCCAAGGGCGATTTTTTCTAGTTTCTCAACCTTTTTACCCAATTTCTTGCCATCCCACTTGGCAACTGACCAATCGGCAGGAAAGGCCCAAATTTGACTAGCACCGAGCTCTGTTACTTTTTGAGTGATAAACTCCAGTTTATCCCCCTTGGGAAAGCCTGATGCGATGGTCACTTGAATAGGTAGTTCCACATTGTCATCCAATTCCTCAACCAGCTCAAACTGACGCGCCTCCACATTGACCACGCGCGCCAAACGCTTAATGGCATCATCAAATACTAAAGCGACCTCATCATCTTCTTTCAGGCGCATAACCTGAAACATGTGCTTGCTGGTCTCCTTGTCCTCGATGGTGACAGGTGATGTGGCAAGACCTTTGACAAAATACTGCTGCATGCTAGCCTCCAATCACACCTGAGACATCCTTGGTCTTCTTGAAGACGCAGGCATTCCATTCCCCTTGAATCATGTGGGTTTCAAGGAAAAATCCAGCTGCTTCCGCCGACTCACGGACCATGTCCCACTTGTCCCTGATAATGCCACTCATGATCAGGTAACCTTCATCCTTGACCAAGCGATAAGCATCATCTGTCAGATGAATGAGGATATCCGCCAAGATATTGGCCACGATGACATCTGTTTCAATCTCCACCCCCTTGAGCAAATCGCCTGGCGCCACATGGATATTTTCCATGCCAGGGTTGAGTTCAATATTCTCCTGAGCGACGCGAACTGCCACATCATCTAGATCATAGGCAAAGATTTCCTTGGCACCCAGAAGTGAGCTAGCAATAGAAAGAACTCCTGAACCAGTCCCCACATCTAGCACTGTTTCGCCACCACGAAGAACCTGCTCCAAGGCAAAAAGACTCATCTTGGTTGTTGGGTGGGTCCCAGTTCCAAAGGCCATACCTGGATCTAACTTGATAATCTTTTCTCCCGCAGTCGCCTCATAGTCCGTCCATGACGGCACAATTGTCAAGTCATGAGTGATGCGAGCTGGTTCATAGTATTTCTTCCAGTTGTCGGCCCAGTCTTCCTCCGCCAAGGCAGTAGTACCAATCTTGACTTCTCCTAAGTCCATAAAATCCGTCAATTCTGCTAAGCGAGCCTGCAAGTCCGCTTCAACCGCTACCACATCAACCGTTTCAGGATAGTAGGCTGTCACCACAATTTCTTCTTGTTGCTCGACCTCAGGGAAAATCTCACCAAAGCGATCGACGTTGCCCACATAGTCCATACTGTCTTCAATCGCAACACCCTGGGCACCTAACTCAATCAAGAGATTGGAGACCAACTCCTCTCCCTCACGCTTGACTGTAACTTTTAACTCTTGCCATGTTTCCATTATTAAGATACCAAGCCCGTAAAACACAAAGCCAAAATAGGAAACTCTCTGAAGACGTTTGTGTCTAAGAGAAGTTTATCTTTTTGGCACCGTGTTTAGGGCGGGTTCAGTTTAAAAATTTAACTGAACCGTCCTTTCTATTTCTCTATCAATTTTTTCATGTAGACCATATCCATGCCTTCTTTTTCAGGCTCGATATGGGTTTGATGGTAGCCATTCTTCTCGTAGAACGCAACCATGCCTGCATCCTGTAACACCGTACACAAGTCCCATTGTCTAACAGTTGAAAATTCCTCTTCTAGTAAGCGCAATCCTTCAGATCCATACCCTTTTCCCTGATACGGAGGCAGAATCGCTGCGGTCCCCAACCAAGCTTCCGTTAACTCGGCATTGGTCTGAACTCGTAAAAATCCGATGTTTTCTTCATCTTCTTTTACAAAGTAGTAATAGCTATTGGGACGTTCGACTAGTTTCCATTTGATTCGTTCGCGGTCCTCGAGATAAGGGTCATATTCATCATGGTATTTTTCATAAACAGCCTTAAAGCTAGCTCTCTGAATTGCAATAATAGTTTCTAAATCCTCTGCTCCCGCTCGAACAAGTGTTATCATAAACCTTCCTCCAAATAATCCCTCAATCTCCCCTGTAGCTGAGGCACTGCCTGTTTAGACTTCAAAAATTCCTCAATAGGCATCAGTTTATAGGCCTGTCCTTCATTCCCAAAGGTAATATTGTCAAATTGTTCTTGTCTTAGCTGACCAACCATAAAGACCGATTGCTTGTCTTTAAAGATTACGCTAGGATAAATCTTGCTCCAAAGCAGACAGTCTTCATCTAAATGAATTCCCAATTCCTCATAAACTTCACGCGCTGCGCACTCGAAAGGGCTTTCGTTTCCTTCACGACCACCACCTGGCAACTCCCACATGTTGGGACAAGGGATATCGTCCTTGTCATCACGTAAGATAGTCAAGACCTTATCCCCACAAATCAAGGCAATCTTGCAACCTTGGAAATCCATTCTGCTATCCAATAATTCCATGATATTTACTCTTTTCTATGATAACAATTACTCTCTAGGAAAATACGAGCTAGCTTTCTTCGATTACTTTTTGGCACTCTGCATCCCAGTACGCCAGCCATCTGCCATGTCTTTTCGCAAAATAAACCGTAAACTCATCGTTTACATAATCTGCAACATAGCGAAGATTAGGCGGGTTTTCCTCACCGCTTAATATCCAAGGATGGAAGCAAAAGGTTTTCTCCCACCTCTTCTGAGTATAACCGAGATTCTTGGCATACTGAGGGATAGGTTGTTGCATCTCACTTTCCAAATGGGACTGAATGGCATTGTCAAAACTATTCAAACTAGCTAATAGTTGCTGAAACTGCTCTTCTTCCTCCGTATTAAAACCAACTAGAAATTCAAATTCCGCAAAGTCTTCAGGAAATTCAAGTTCTGTGACTGTACCATCTTCTGCATAGCGCCCCTCCTCATCGACAAGTCGACGAGTTCCAGACTTCAATATTCGCTCGAAATCAAGATCCGCAAAGCGATTTCGAGGAAGGATCGACTCACGCTCTTGAGATTTTTGGGATTTTTTACTAAATAACCGCTTAAATATCTGAAGCATCGTACAGCTCTCTTTCCTTTTCTCAGTTCACCTGGGTCTCTTCTTCCTGTATGGCTTGTTCCAACTCATCTAACCACTGCTGGTAATAGGCTTTCTCATCCCGCAACATGCGACTCACACCCATCTTCTGTCTGGCAATCTTGATCGCCTTGTGGGTCTGGGCCAAATCCTTCTTGACGGTAAATTGATACCAGGCTTGGACCGCCTGTATATTGGTCAATTTCATCGACAAAAAAGACTTGACTCGTCGAATGGTCGCGTACTCCTCTGCTTTATCATCATCTCCTTCCAGCAAGGCGATATGCAGTAGGGATAACTGAGCAGCCGTTTGAATCATCGGATTATCTGCTCTCTCCAGTAAAGCCTGAAACTGCTCCTTAGCCGCCTCGCGATTGCCCTCTAGAATCAAGACTTCTCCTTGAAGGGCTAAGACACCCTCCACAAAGCCTCCTTGCGCCTCCTCAGGAACAGGTCTAACAAAATCTTTTAGATCGTAATCTTCTGGTGCTAGCAGGGTCTGAGCAGAATGGCGCAATCCTAGATAAGCATAGGGTACATTTTCAGGATGGTGCATCAATTCTAAAATTTTAGCTCCATCTGTAATCCCAAGGGGGAGAGCATTGGCCAAAATGAAGGAGAGATTGAGACAAATCCAAGTGCCTGCAAAATACCAACTCTGTGTCAGAACTCCAAAAAGGATGGATACGATAAGTAAAGTCAAATGAACCAGCAAACCACCGGAGAGCATCAAGATCATTCGTTGGTCACTTTCATCCTCTTTTAGTCCAATATACTGGGCGCCGACATTTTTCAGAACGGCCGTGCGACTAAGACGAAACTTCCCTGCTTTTTTAGTCAGGAGAAAACTTCCCAAGCCTAAAGCGACGAGCCGATAGCCCGTCAGATAGCCACAAAAAGCATGCCCCAGTTCATGGAGAATGAAAATGAGATACATGCTAGAAAAAGTGAAGAGATACCCCGGTACAAAAACCAGTTGAAAACCTAACTCCGTAAAGGCGATCGTCCCCAAGGCAAAAGCCCCCATCAAGAGAAGAAAGGACAGGCCGTAAACCAGGTAGGTCCCAAGTTTTTTCATCAACTCACCCACTCGTTTCTAATATCTCGGATAAGGGTAAAAGGTGCTTTCTTCCAGGCCGACTTTGCCTTCTTCAAAAACTTCTTGGTTCCAGACGATCTCAAAGCTCTCTGCTTCTTCGTCTGCTAAGAAATCCATGAGGTCATCCAAGGCCAGCTCGGCTGTATCCTTTAGGAAGGTCGCAAAATAAGCTAGAAACTCCCGAGACAAGCCTTTTTTCGGCTCATACGGAAGGGCTGTTAAATAGGCATCTTCTTCCACATGCGACTTGGCTGGATTGTAGAAGATGACGGCTTCTTCAAAGAAGATATCCTCGTCAGACTCTTCCCCCGACTCTTCCCCCGACTCATCGACCAAGGCAACCCCTCCTGTGTTTTGTACTTCTAAGAGAAAAGCCACTTCTACCGCATGATTCTTCTTATCCCAATTGATCTCAAAGTCAAAGGGAAAGACCTTTTCCATTTCCTCTTCTAAAACATCCAAAAATCCATATTTAGACATCATGTCCTCTTTCTAATTTCCCACTCTTAGAGCGGAATATGATACAATAGTTACTACAATCTTACCATAAAAACTGCCTCTTTTAAAGGAGACAAAGCTAGAAAGGAGACCCTCATGCCGGACAATCTCGCCCTGCGCATGCGCCCCAAAACCATTGATCAGGTCATCGGACAAGAACACCTGGTCGGCCCAGGGAAAATCATCCGCCGCATGGTGGAGGCCAATCGTCTCTCGTCCATGATTCTCTTTGGCCCACCAGGGATTGGCAAGACCAGTATTGCTTCTGCCATCGCAGGCACGACCAAGTATGCCTTTCGGACCTTCAATGCAACTGTCGACAGTAAAAAACGCCTGCAAGAGATTGCAGAGGAAGCTAAGTTTTCAGGTGGTCTAGTCCTGCTCTTGGACGAGATTCATCGCTTGGACAAGACCAAACAAGATTTTCTCCTGCCTTTATTGGAGAGCGGTCTGGTCATCATGATCGGCGCTACAACCGAAAATCCTTTCTTTTCCGTGACGCCTGCCATTCGCAGTAGGGTGCAGATCTTTGAGCTGGAACCCTTGACCAATGAACAGGTCAAAGAGGCGATCCAGTTGGCACTGAGCGACCCTGAGCGGGGCTTTGACTTCCCTGTTACCCTCGATGAGGAAGCCTTGGATTTCATCGCCACTTCGACCAATGGAGACCTGCGTTCTGCCTATAATTCTCTCGATTTGGCTGTTCTCTCTACCAAGGAAGGGGAGGATGGCGTTCGCCACATCAGTCTCGACATCATGGAAAACAGCCTCCAGCGCAGCTATATCACCATGGACAAGGATGGAGACGGCCACTACGATGTCCTCTCTGCTCTGCAAAAGTCCATCCGCGGATCCGATGTCGATGCTAGTCTCCACTACGCCGCACGCTTGATTGAAGCGGGCGATCTCCCTAGCTTAGCCCGTCGCTTGACGGTCATTGCCTACGAAGATATCGGCCTGGCCAATCCAGATGCACAGATCCATACGGTGACAGCCCTTCAGGCAGCGGAGCGCATCGGCTTTCCCGAAGCCCGCATCCTCATCGCCAACATCGTCATTGACCTGGCACTTTCGCCTAAGTCCAACTCGGCCTACGTCGCCATGGATAAGGCCTTGTCTGATCTCCGGAAATCGGGCAATCTTCCTATCCCTCGCCACCTCCGTGACGGTCATTATGCTGGAAGCAAGACCTTGGGAAATGCCCAAGACTACAAGTACCCTCACAATTATCCTGGCAATTGGGTCCAACAGGACTACCTACCAGACAAGCTTAAGGGGGTCTCTTATTTCACTCCCAATGAAAATGGCAAATACGAGCGAGCCCTAGGGGCGACAAAAGAGAAGATTGATCAACTCAAGAAAAGGTGATATCGGTTCCAAAAAATTGAGATTTTCCCTTGAAATTTTTTTGAAATATGGTATCATATACATATAGAAACGCTGTGGTGTACGACTTCACACTTAAGTGTTG
>NZ_JAPJPF010000036.1 GCF_030825805.1 Streptococcus sp. | reverse complement strand
CTTAATTATCTTTGGATTGTCGAGCAAGACGCAGTGGTTGAGTGGGCTCTACTACACTGATTTCATCAGCTTTTACAGCCCTACTCAACTGTGCGGAGGTGGGACGACGAAATCGAATTCTAATGAATTACCGATTTCTGTCCCACTCTCTTTTTATTAGTTGCTTGCACCAGATGTAGCATCAGCAGCTGCGTCACCGTGTCCTCCAGCATCTGAAGCACCTGAAGTTGCGTCTGCATCCCCATGGCCGCCAGCAGGAGCGAATGGTCCGCTACCGCCTACTAAGCGTTGACCAGTTGTTTGAAGGTACCAATCCAACCATGGCTGGAAGTTAAAGACGATTTCGTTGATACCAGCATATGAACCATCTGGATAGTACATAGCTTGATAGTTGTGAGTATTGATCACGCCTTCAGGAGAGCCTGGAACAATGGTACGAACATATTCTTGGTTTCCGTTGCGAAGAGTACCAATGACCCATTCAACGTTTTTCATACGTGCTGGTGGAAGAGAACCGTGAACGGTTGACATGCGGCTACCTGATTGAGGTGGCACGCGTTTCGCAAACATGGTATCTGGATCTTGGTGGGCATTGTTGTAGTAGAGGAACTGGTTGTTATCATCAGCGTATGTCAATTCGAAAGGCATAGCTTTCAAGAACATATCGATTTGATTAACAGTCAGGATACCGTGGTCCAATTTGACGTATGTATCACCAGATACAGCCCCTGTAATTTCTGCAACTTTTTCTACCCAATCTGGATCATCCGGATCAACCTCAGTAATAGTAGTAGCGATTGGTTTTCCGCAATCCAAATCTTCTGGTTCAATTGGTTTTGGTTTTTTCAATTTAGAAACGACTCCTACGTATTTCACAAAGTTATCTAAGCAAGTTTCAAGGAATTTTACAGTTCCTTCGTTGATGATGTTGCCATCTGCATCAAAAGCTTCTTTCGCTTTTCCTAGAAGGAATTCGTTCCCTGGAAGGGTATAGGCATTGACACCTGGAGCATCCAGAATCTTACGAAGGTGAACTTGGGCACGAGAAGTCCCTTGGTCATAGTAAGAAGCACCCACGATCATGACCGGTTTGCTTTCAAAAGGATGCACTTCATAGGAGAGCCATTCCAGTACAGATTTGAGGGAAGCGGAAATAGTGTGGTTGTGTTCAGGAGTTGCGATAATCACACCGTCAGCACGGGTAATTTTATTGTTGAGGAGACGCAATTGGAAGCTTTCGTCCCATTTCTCATCTTGGTTAAACATTGGAACTTCATCGATTTCAAGAACTTCCAATTCAAATTTGATCTTGAAGTGACGACGGATGAATTCCAAAAGTTTGCGGTTATATGATTGATCGTAGTTCGATCCTACAAGTCCTACAAATTTCATGCTAATATGTCTCCTATCTTACAAGTTTTCCCAGTCGAAGTCTTCGGCATCTTTGCGAAGCAGTTCTTGAGCGTTGCGCAATTTTTCAGTAACTTTAACAAAGATACGGAAATCATCAAAGATGGCGTCGAGTTTCTTGATGACGTCAAGATCTACCAAGTCACCATTTTGATCAAATGCTTGAAGAGAGTGAGAAAGCAAGAATTCGTCTGGAAGGACAGTGGCTTTGATTTCTGGTGAGTTCAAGATTTGACGAAGCTGCAATTGAGCGCGAGATGAACCAAGCGTACCATAAGAAGCACCTGTAATCATTACTGGTTTGCTTAAGAGTGGGTAAATCCCATAAGATAGCCAAGCAAGGGCGCTCATCAAGACAGCTGGGATGGAATGATCGTATTCTGGTGTGCCAATGATGACACCATCAGCTTCCTCGATTTTCGCAACAATCTCTAAGATAGCTTCAGGGACTTGTTTGTTGGCTGGCTTGTTGAAGACAGGGATATCTTTGATTTCAACCAATTCAATTTCAGCCTTGTCAGCAAAATGCTTTTGCATGTATTGAAGTAGTTGGCGGTTTGTTGAACGTTTGGAGTTTGTTCCAACGATCGCAATAAGTTTTGTCATGGAAATTCCTTTCTGAAATTAAAATTACAAATAATCATGTAGCCCACTGGTATAGGCGAGGCGACCTGACTGATAGACGAGAATAGCATCCATGCCAGGTAAGGTTTCAACAATATTTAAAATGTTGGTCGGTTCTTCACCGAACAAGCGTGTGGTCCAAATCTCCCCATCAACTGATCGATCAGAAATAATTGTGAGACTTGCCAGTTCCGTTCCGACAGGATAGCCAGTTTGAGGATCAAAAATATGATGGAAGGACTGGCCGTCAACCTCAAGGTGACGAACATAGGTACCTGATGTCACAACGGACTTATCTGTAACAGATAGAACTAGTAAATGTTCCCCTCTTGGAAGCTGCGGATCTTGGATCCCAATTCGCCAAGGGCGATGAGTGACAGGGTTTTGACCAAGGGTAAGAATATTGCCCCCCAAATCAATTAAAGCTTGCTCGATCCCCTGACTCCTGAGATAACTGGCTAATAAATCAGCACTAAACCCCTTAGCTAAAGCACCTAGATCAATTTTCATCCCTTTTCTTTTGAGAAAAACAGTTTGTTGATTCGGATCTAAGCAAATCTGATGAGGGTCAATGACTGTTAGGGCTTGTTCAATTTCCCCTTGATCAGGCTTCCTAGCATCTGAAAAACCAATTCTCCAAGTTTGGACAAGTGGACCAATCGCAATGTTTAAATGACTTCCTTGCGCCTGACTATGGCTAGTTCCTAGAGCAATCAGTGAAAAAAGATCTGGATGAACCTTTACGGGTTCAATGCCAGCCTTTTGATTGACCTCCATCAATTCAGAAGAAGGGTCATTGGCACTAAAGCGATGCTCATAGGATCGCAGGAGGCTAAAACAATCGGCCAGTATTTGGTCAGCTTGTTGATGAGAAATCGAAACGGTTATGGTGGAGCCCATTAGGCGTTCGGATCGACTAGTTAGTTCCACAAATAGTAAACCACCTTTCCAATATTCACCTACTTCAAGTTTATCAAAAAGAAAGCCATTTCACAATCCCCCCAAGCAAATTTATTGACATTTTTCAGGACTTATGCAAATTGATTTGAAAATAAAATCACAAATTGTAAGCAAAAAATTTGGAAACGATATCATTTTCATGTTATAATTGTATGGTAAATAAAATTAAAGGTAGGTTTTTTTCTATGAGTAAAATCGTAGTTGTGGGTGCTAACCACGCTGGAACTGCATGTATCAACACAATGTTGGATAATTTTGGAAACGAAAATGAAATCGTTGTTTTTGACCAAAACTCAAACATCTCATTCCTTGGATGCGGAATGGCTCTTTGGATTGGTGAACAAATTGACGGACCTGAAGGTTTGTTCTATTCTGATAAAGAAAAATTAGAAGCTAAAGGCGCTAAAGTTTACATGAACTCACCAGTTCTTTCGATCGACTACGACAACAAGGTTGTGACTGCAGAAGTTGACGGAAAAGAGCACAAAGAATCATACGAAAAATTGATCTTCGCAACTGGTTCAACTCCAATCTTGCCACCAATCGAAGGTGTTGAAATTGTTAAAGGTAACCGTGAATTCAAAGCAACTCTTGAAAATGCACAATTCGTTAAATTGTACCAAAACGCTGAAGAAGTTATTAAGAAACTTGAAGACAAGAGCAAACACCTTGAGCGTATCGCTGTTGTCGGTGGTGGTTACATCGGTGTTGAGCTTGCTGAAGCTTTCGAACGTCTTGGAAAAGAAGTTGTACTCGTTGATATCGTTGACACTGTCTTGAACGGATACTATGACAAAGACTTCACACAAATGATGGCTAAAAACTTGGAAGACCACAATATCCGTTTGGCACTTGGTCAAACTGTTAAAGCCATCCAAGGTGACGGTAAAGTAGAACGCTTGGTAACTGATAAAGAAACATTCGACGTTGACATGGTCATTCTTGCTGTTGGTTTCCGTCCAAACACAGCCCTTGCTGATGGTAAGATCGAACTCTTCCGTAACGGTGCTTTCCTTGTTGACAAGAAACAAGAAACATCTATCCCAGGTGTATATGCTGTTGGTGACTGTGCGACTGTTTATGACAACGCTCGTAAAGACACTAGCTACATCGCTCTTGCATCAAACGCTGTTCGTACTGGTATCGTAGGTGCTTACAATGCTTGTGGACATGAGCTTGAAGGAATCGGTGTTCAAGGATCAAATGGTATCTCAATCTATGGTCTTCACATGGTTTCAACTGGTTTGACACTTGAAAAAGCAAAAGCAGCAGGATACAATGCTGTTGAAACTGGCTTCAACGATCTTCAAAAACCAGAATTTATCAAACATGACAACCATGAAGTTGCTATCAAGATCGTTTATGATAAAGATAGTCGTGAAATCCTTGGTGCCCAAATGGTATCACGCGATGCTGCAATCTCAATGGGTATCCACATGTTCTCACTTGCTATTCAAGAACACGTTACAATTGAAAAATTGGCTTTGACAGATCTATTCTTCTTGCCACACTTCAACAAACCATACAACTACATTACTATGGCAGCACTTACTGCTAAATAATGCATTCTATAGAAACGCTCATTTGGGCGTTTTTTTGCTGTTGTCTTACTCAAGAGCTGTGAAAAATAGTATAATAAAAGCAAGAAATCTGGGAGTTGAAGAGAATTTATGAAACAAAGTCAGCAAATCCAAAGAGAATTTCAATCGACCTCGAGATCTATTTTGTCTCAGGTTAGCAGAGGTGTTTTAGTAGGGCTTGTAGTCGGCGCGATTGTCTCGAGTTTTCGATTTTTTATTGAGCATCTCTTTCATATTGTACAGGGATTGTATAAGGATCTTGGAAGAAGTCCGATCAATTGGATCATCATCCTTTCGATGTATCTTTTTATTATTTTGCTAGCTAGACAGCTCATCAAAAAGAACAAAAACGTTAAAGGATCTGGTATTCCTCAAGTAGAAGCAGAATTAAAAGGACTGCTACAGATAGACTGGTGGGCTACGCTTTGGCAGAAGTACATTTTAGGGATTTTAGCAATTGCTAGTGGTCTGATGTTAGGTCGTGAGGGTCCAAGTATCCAACTTGGCGCCATGGGAGGAAAGGGGCTGGCTAAGAAACTTGCACTTAGTCCTGTAGAAGAAAGAGCCTTGATTGCCAGCGGTGCCGCAGCAGGTTTGGCAGCAGCATTTAACGCTCCGATCGCTGGTCTACTCTTTGTAGTAGAAGAAGTCTACCATCATTTTTCTCGTGTCTTCTGGGTATCGACCTTGGCTGCGAGTTTGGTCGCAAACTTTGTCTCCCTCAATATTTTCGGTCAAACACCTGTATTAAATATGCCAGACCACATCCCACATATCGATTTATCCAGCTATTGGATTTTCTTAGTCATGGGAATTTTTCTGGGCCTAACTGGTTATTTCTATGAAGTTGCTGTTTTAAATATTGGTCGGCTATACCAAAAGCTTGGTAGCTGTTTCAAGGTGACTGCTCCTTACTATCCACTCTTTGCCTTTCTTTTGATCCTACCGATCGGTTATTATTTCCCTCACTTATTAGGTGGTGGAAATCAGTTGGTTTTGAACTTAGCGCATGTCCCTCTTAGTATCCAGATGCTGATCTTCTATTTTGCGATACGATTTATTTGGAGCATGATTAGTTACGGTAGTGGTCTTCCTGGTGGCATCTTTCTTCCGATTCTAGCTCTTGGATCTGTTTTAGGAGCCTTGGTTGCGGCTGTTTTATTAAAGTTTGGTCTCATACATTCTAATCAACTTCCCTTGTTTGTCATTTTAGGAATGAGTGGTTATTTCAGTGCCATTTCAAAAGCGCCCTTGACAGCCATGATTCTAGTGACTGAAATGGTAGGAGATATACGAACCTTGATGCCGATCGGCTTGGTGACTTTGACAGCTTACATTACTATGGATCTGCTAAAAGGGGCCCCTGTCTACGAGGCTATGCTGGAGCAATTGATGCCTGAGGTGACCAGCGGTTCAGATGTCTTAACCCTGATCGAAATTCCTGTATCGGAGAAAATAGCAGGCCGTCAGGTTCGAGATTTGGATCTACCGAGAGACCTCCTGATCACAACTCATCAGCATAATGGAAAAAATAGTACGGTGCATGGTAGTACCCGACTCTATCTAGGAGATAGCATCTACCTCGTGGTAAAAGAGACAGATATCGGTCGAGTGAAAGAATTACTTCTTTAATTCATTTTATTAAAGTTTTCTGACAATTGTTGAAAAATGAGAAAATCTTTGCTATAATAGACCACGTAAAGAACGAATCCAGGAGAAATTCTCATGAAAAAACTTGCAGTAACACTCTTATCAGTCGCTTTATTAGCGGGCTGTGCCAATACATCTTCAAAAAACACAACAACAAATAGTTCCTCTTCGACAGTGAAATTGTCTAAAGAGGACCAAAAAGCCTTGGACCAGGCGACAAGTGAATACAAGGAGTTTGTGCAAGGACAAATCGATCAGTTGTTAAAAGATACAGAGGAATTTCAAAGAGTCCTCAAAAGTGGTGATTTAGAAGAAGCTAAGAAGGTCTATCCTTTGATTCGGATGTCTTATGAACGCTCTGAACCAATTGCTGAAAGCTTTGGGGAGTCTGATGTCAAGATTGACTTCCGTTTGGTTGACTATGTCGATGAAAATAAATCAGAAGAAGGATGGTCAGGCTTCCACCGTATCGAACGCATCCTCTGGGAACAAAATACAACCGAAGGCACTGAAAAATATGCAGAGCAATTGGTCAATGATATCAAAGAGCTCAAAGCTAAGATTGCGACAGTAGAAGTAACGCCAGATTTGATGTTGACAGGTGCGGTTGACCTCTTGAATGAAGTGGCGACACAAAAGATCACTGGGGAAGAAGAAATTTTCTCTCATACAGATCTCTATGACTTCCGTGCCAATATCGAAGGGGCTGAGAAGATCTTTGCTCTCTTCAAACCTCTCATTGAGAAGAAGGATGCCAAACTAGTGAAAACCCTTGAAACAGAATTCAAGGCGGTGAATGACTTGTTAGACAAACATATGACTGATGATTCCAACTATAAATCATATACAGACCTAACAGAAGAAGATACCAAAGAACTAGCAGAAGCAGTTACAAAATTGGGAGAACCACTCTCTCAAATGGGAATCATTTTAAACGGTAAATAACAATGACAAAAGACGAAAAATTTTTTGAAAAGAAGATGGATCGTCGCGAATTTCTGAAAAAAGCAGGTATTGGGGGAGCAGGCTTAGCACTTGGTCTATCCGGTGCTTCTGCTTTTTTCGCTAATAAGGAGCAAGGCTCCAAAAATATCGCAGACGGTCAAGAAGAAATTAGCTTTTACGGCAAGCATCAGGCTGGAATTACCACCCCCATGCAGAAGAATATCTATTTTGTGGTGCTCGATCTCCGGACGACAGATAAAAACGAATTGATTCAGTTGTTTAAAGACTGGACAGATTATAGCCAGAAATTAGTCAATGGAGAACTTGTCAAAAAAGATGGATCCAACGCTCTCTTGCCTCCAAGTGATACTGGGGAAACAGTCGGACTAAATCCTTACCGCCTCACCCTAACCTTTGGTGTTTCGGCTAGCTTTTTGACCAAACTAGGCCTTGAAAAGAAACGTCCCAAACTCTTCCGGGATCTGCCAGCTTTTCCTAAGGAACAGTTGAGAGAGCAGTATACGGGTGGTGATGTCGTTATCCAAGCATGTGCAGATGATGAGCAGGTGGCCTTTCATGCTGTCCGCAATCTGATTCGTAAAGGACGCAATAAGGTGACCATGAAGTGGAGCCAATCAGGATTTGCTGCTATTGGGGATCGCATGGAAACGCCCCGGAACCTTTTTGGCTTTAAGGATGGGACTGCCAACGTTACAACGGAGAAAGATTTTGATAAGGTCGTCTGGGCTGATAGTCAAGACTGGATGAAAAACGGCTCTTACATGGCTGTCCGCAGGATTATCATGCACCTAGAGACCTGGGACCGGACCAACCTGCAGGAGCAAGAAAATACCTTTGGACGCTATAAAGAAAGTGGCGCACCATTTGGAAAGAAAAACGAGTTTGACGAAGTGGACCTCTCCCTCTTACCAGTTGACTCACATGTCCGTTTGGCTAAAGAAGTGGATCTGCCAATTTTGCGACGCTCTTATTCATACTCTGATGGGATTGATCCGAAAACGGGGCAGTTTGATGCAGGATTGCTATTTATTGCCTTTCAAAAGGATCCAGACCGCTTTGTGAAAATCCAAACCAATCTTGGGGCAGACGATAAGATGAATGAATATGTAACCCATATTGGCAGTGGCCTCTTTGCCTGCTTCGGAGGTGTGAAGGAAGGAGGGTACATTGGTCAAGACTTATTTGAATAAATTGTTAGTCGTCCTAGTAGCCTGTCTCTTTTTCATCGTGACTCCTGTTCAGGCCGAATCCTATAGTGATCTCTTTATCAAAATCACTGATGCAACGACAGCAGTTCGGGATAAGGACCAAGAAAAGGCTCACACTCTGGTCGCAGAGATAAAAGAGGAGTTTCTAAAGAAGGCCAATCATGATTCCAAGGCAGGAAAAGAAGTCCAGAAGAGTCTGGACTTGAAAGGAGAGATCACAGAAAAGCAGTTGGTGACCGTCTCCACTTCCTTGCTAGCCTTTGAAAAAGAGCAAAATCCAGTCGATCTGGATGCTGAAAAAGAGAAACTAGAAACTCGCTTGCAACCTTACTTTGAGAAGCTTCAAGAGGCGATCACAGCAAAGGATCTCCAGGCGACACGAAAGGCTTATGCCGATTTAAACAATACCTGGACCCGGAATGAAGCGGTTGTCAGAGATCACAGTACCGCCTATTACGGAAAGGTAGAAACAGCCATTTCCTTCTTGAGAAGTGCCATCGAAACAGAGCCTACAAACTTTGACTCTATCCAATCTTCGTACAACGACTTAAAGAATGTACTGGATCAATTTATCAGTGGGGAAAAGATTGAGGAGACAAGCTCTAATCTGACTCTTTCAGACGGGATTAAGCTCCTCAAGAAAGCTCTAAACCTCTTTCAAGCCAATGACACTAGCCAAGCTAGTCAAGTCATGAAGGAGTTCATTACCATTTGGCCAACGATCGAAGGAGATGTCAGCACGACCAATCCTAGTCTCTATACGCGGGTAGAAAGTCAAAGTCCAGTTATTATGGTCAAGGGGAAGGAAAGCAAGTACCAAAAGCAACTGGAAGCTCTGATTAGTGATCTGTCTGCTATTGATACCACCGCCTCTTATTCGGCGGT
The DNA here is from genome assembly GCF_030825805.1 of Streptococcus sp. GTDB lineage: Bacteria > Bacillota > Bacilli > Lactobacillales > Streptococcaceae > Streptococcus. Next base: position 10,111 of record NZ_JAPJPF010000036.1, on the reverse strand, counting down.
TGACTCTATGTTGATCCTCTTACGCGAGGGAGTCGAAGCGCTATTGATTGTCATGGCTTTGGTGACAGTTCTCAAGTCAGCTAAATTGGTCAAAGGATTGAAATGGGTTTATGCAGGTGCTCTTCTAGGTATCCTGGCCAGTGCAGCCATTGCAGTAGCTCTTCAATTCTTATTCCCGGCTGTGACCTCGGCTTCAAACCGCGAGGTGATCGAAGGGGCAGTAGGGATCATTGCAGTAGGAATGATGATTGTCATTGGGATTTGGCTACATCGCAAGTCCTCCGTTAAAAAATGGAACCAATTCATGGAAAGTCAGATGAAGGCTGTGACAGCAACTGGAAGCTTCATTTCCATGTTTGCCCTCAGTTTCTTAGCTGTTTTCCGTGAGGGGGCTGAGACCATCCTTTTCTATGTGGGGATCCTCCCTCGTATTCGCTCCTTTGATTTCTTCCTAGGGATTGGCTTAGCTCTTGCAGTTTTAGCCATTCTTGCTATTCTCATGACCAAGGCGAGCCATCTGGTCAAGCCACATAAGATTTTCTTCATCCTGACTTGGATGATCTATGCCCTGGCCTTTAAGATGCTGGGGGTGAGCCTGCACGCGCTCCAATTAACCAATATGCTTCCCAATCATATCTTGAGTAATTTCCCGACGGTCGATTGGGCAGGGATCTATCCGAGCTGGGAAGTTCTTGCTTGCCAAGTTCTATTCGTTCTTATTGTCGGGTTTGTGACGGTGAAGCAGCATGAAAAATGAAGATAGAAGGCTCACTATTGTAGAGCATTTAAGCGAGTTTAGACGACGCTTCATCGCTTGTATCCTTTGTTTTTTCGTTGTCTTTTGTGGAGCCCTCTTGTTTTCTGACCAGCTTTATGCCTTTTTGACGGCTGGATTTCGAGAGAAACTCTTGGTCCTTGGCCCTAATGACATTTTAAGCATCTACCTTCAGTTGGCGAGCTTAATAGCCTTTACCATCACCCTGCCCTTCACCCTCTTTCAAGTCTGGCAATTTGTAAAACCAGCTTTGAGAAAAGGAGAAGCTGGAGCCATTCTGCTCTATGTGCCGGCCAGTTTGCTTTGTTTCTTGCTAGGCTTACTCTTCGGCTATTATCTGGTTAGTCCAGCTATTCTCGAGGTGCTCTTGAAGTTGGGACAAGGCCAGTTTACCATCCAGTTAACGGCACAGAACTACTTGGCCTTCATCTTTCATACAACAGTACCTTTGGGTGTCTTGTTTGAATTGCCGGTCCTTGTAGCCTTTTTGACCTCGATTCATATCTTAACGCCAGACTGGTTAAGGCGCTATCGTCGGATAGCCTACTTTCTATTGCTGGTACTGGCAGTCGTCCTGACGCCAGCTGATTTCATCAGTGATTTAGCAATGACCGTGCCCCTGATCTTGCTCTATGAAGTGAGTCTGGGCATCAGTCGCATCATCTATAACCGTATACAAAAAAGGAGATAAATTATGGGAATTTTACGTGATATCGGTGCACCGGGATTGATTATTATCATCCTGGGAGCCCTCTTAATCTTTGGACCAAAGCGTTTGCCTGAGTTAGGACACTCACTTGGAAAAATGTTTTCTGAATTCAAGTCAGCCGTCAACAATGGTGTCGCTGAAAAAGAAGAGGACAAAGAAAAGACTGGTAAGACTGAAGAATAATAGCTTACCTTTCATGATATTTTCTGACAGAACTATCTTTTGTTCTTTCATTTTCAATAATAGTAAAAGCAGGAGTAAATCGTTAAAATGATATCTAAGTATAAATCCTGCTTTTTGTTATTTTTGATCCGTCTGAAAATTTTTGTAAATTACAAATTGAAAACAAATCAATTCTTGATAGCGTTTTCCTTGAATCTAAAATTGACCAGGAGTATAATAGAGGGTGGAAAAAGTACATTAAAAAGGAGTGTGTCATGATGATCATTAGTGTGATTTTTGCTGTAGCTTACTTTTTGCTGGTTGCCCTTGTTGCGGCTCTTGTTTTCCGAGCGATAGGAAAAATATTTGAGCTCTTTGATGGCTACCTGATGTACCATTAAGAAATAAACAAGCCCACTCACTATGAGTGGTTTTTTACTATTGGACGGAGATAATTATGAAAACGGAATATGAAAAGATGATTGCTGGCGAGTTTTACAGTCCCATTGATCCAGAATTGAGGAAGTTAGCACAAGAAGCTCGGACCAAGCAATTTGCCTTTAACCAAGAAGCAGACGGTGAGAAGCGGAGTCAACTCATAAAAAGTTGGTTCGGATCTACTGGAGAAAATCTATCCTTGCACCCCTTCTTGGCTTGTGACTATGGGGTCAATATCCACTTGGGAGAGAACTTTTATGCCAACTGGAACCTAACCATGCTAGATGTCTGCCCGATTAGGATTGGGAAGAACGCCATGATCGGTCCCAATTGCCAATTTCTCACGCCTCTTCATCCCCTGGATCCACACGAACGAAATGCAGGAAAAGAATATGGTGCTCCAATAACGATTGGAGATAACTTTTGGTCAGGTGGAGGAGCCATCATTCTTCCAGGTGTTACCCTAGGCGATAATGTCGTCGTCGGAGCAGGAGCAGTGGTGACCAAATCCTTCGGGGATAACGTAGTCCTAGCTGGTAATCCTGCCAGAATCATTAAGGAAATAGAGGTGAAAGAGTGAAGTTTTACTTTATCGGAGGACTTGGAAGTAACGAGAATCATATGACCGAATTTGCTCACTGTTTTCCATTTCCCATCACGTATCTAGACCCCTATAAGGTGAACCTGGAATCTCCTAAAGATATAGAAGATTGGTTTGAAGCCCATGCGGATACTAATGAAAATACTTGTATCATAGCCCATTCACTAGGTGGAGATTTGGCTCGCTACCTAGCATCGAAAATACCACAAATGACCACCTGGTTCTCCTTGACGGTGGCTATCTTGACATGGACCAGATCTTACCACTAGAGCAGGAACTTGAAGAGACAGTCGCCTATCTGAAGCACCAGGTATTTTCATCTCTAGAGGAAGCTGTTGCAAGTGAACTTGGAGATACGGACAATCCTTTGCCAGCGACTATAAAAGCCATCCAAGCCAGTTATCGTTGGAATTCTGACCTCTATCATTATGAACTGGATCTAGATCCACAAGCTGTTCTTCCCTTACTGAAACTCAGACGGGACCTTCGATCTATTCAAGCTCCACTCTCAGATACTGACGTTTTATTCATCGCTCCTAACTACGAAGAAGAACCCACTTGGAGAGCTCAAGCCATTGAGACATTAGATCCCTCTATCAAGAAGGTACTCTTAAAGGATCTCGGTCACGATTTTTATACAGCAGTCCCTAATCTTGTCAGTAAAGAAATCATCAATTGGATTGGCGTTTGTTCATAAATAACTCATATATAGAAACTCCTCTAAACAATCGTCTAGTAATTTCCGAACATTATTTAGATAATCAGCATTCTAATTGAATCGACTCCGTATCTTTGTTATAATCTTGAATGGAAACGTCGGAAGGCGTAGTGATGAACCATCACGATTTAAAATTTAGAAACGAGATTTCAATCCGTATGTTAAACGAATTTCCAATCTTTGATTACGAAGATATTCAATTAATCCCTAACAAGTGCATTATCAAAAGTCGTGCAGAAGCTGACACGTCAGTTCAGTTTGGTAATCACACTTTCAAGTTGCCAGTCGTACCTGCCAACATGCAGACTATCCTCGATGAGGATGTGGCCGAGCAACTGGCTAAAGGGGGATATTTTTACATTATGCACCGCTTTGACGAAGCTGGTCGAATCCCTTTTATCAAACGCATGCACGATCAAGGTTTAATTGCTTCTATCTCAGTTGGAGTAAAAGACTATGAGTACGACTTTGTGACTCAACTCAAGGACGATGCGCCTGAATACATCACCATCGATATCGCTCACGGTCACTCAGATAGTGTGATCCAAATGATCCAGCATATCAAGAAGGAGTTGCCAGATACCTTTGTCATCGCAGGAAATGTCGGAACACCAGAGGCCGTTCGTGAGTTGGAAAATGCTGGAGCGGATGCTACCAAGGTCGGGATCGGTCCTGGTAAGGTCTGCATCACCAAAGTGAAGACTGGCTTTGGTACTGGCGGTTGGCAGTTAGCAGCCCTTCGTTGGTGTTCAAAAGCAGCTCGCAAGCCGATTATTGCGGACGGGGGGATTCGGACGCACGGAGATATTGCTAAATCCATTCGCTTTGGTGCTAGCATGGTCATGATTGGCTCTCTCTTTGCAGGTCATATTGAAAGCCCAGGGAAAACGATTGAAGTAGATGGAGAATCCTTTAAGGAGTATTACGGATCTGCTTCCGAGTACCAAAAAGGGGCTTATAAGAATGTTGAAGGCAAGAGAATCCTTCTACCAGCCAAAGGTCATCTGCAAGATACCTTGACAGAGATGGAGCAAGACTTGCAAAGTTCTATTTCCTATGCTGGAGGTCGCAAGGTTGCTGATCTCAAGCATGTCGATTATGTCATCGTAAAGAATTCTATCTGGAACGGCGACTCTCATTAAAACTACAATTACTTATTTATCTTGCGGATTGGCGCAAGGTCTCTACAAGGTGCCGGAACACCTAACAATAAGTAAGTCTTAGATTGATCCAGGGATACTTGGATTCTGTAGAGGCTTACTTGGTAAGTCTCTATTTTTTGTTCCAAACTGTTTAGGAGAAAACATGAAATTTTTAGAAGAACGCATATTAAAAGACGGAAATGTCCTGGGAGAAAACATCCTCAAGGTTGATTCCTTCTTGACCCACCAAGTGGATTACCAGTTGATGAAAGAAATTGGGAAGGCTTTTGCGGAACGCTTTAAAGATGCTGGTCTGACCAAGATTGTGACCATTGAAGCTTCCGGAATCGCTCCTGCCCTTTATGTGGCAGAAGCTTTGGAACTTCCCATGATTTTTGCTAAAAAAGCCAAGAATATTACCATGAATGAAGGGATTTTGACAGCAGAAGTCTATTCCTTTACCAAGCAAGTAACCAGTACGGTTTCCATTGCTAGCAAGTTTTTAACACCAGATGATCGCGTCTTAATCATCGATGACTTTCTGGCAAATGGCCAAGCAGCTAAGGGCTTGATCCAGATTATCGAACAAGCGGGTGCCAGTGTAGAAGCAGTCGGTATCGTCATTGAGAAATCCTTCCAAGATGGCCGTGGGCTGCTAGAAGAACTCGGCTACCCCGTTGTTTCACTTGCTCGTTTGGACCGTTTTGAAAACGGTCAGGTTGTATTTAAGGAGGCAGACATCTAATGCAAAAACAAGAAAACCATTCACAGGCGGCCATTCTAGGCTTGCAGCACCTATTGGCCATGTATTCGGGCTCTATTTTAGTACCGATCATGATTGCAGGTGCTTTGGGTTATAATGCCCAACAATTGACCTATCTCATCTCTACAGATATCTTTATGTGTGGGGTAGCCACCTTCCTGCAATTGCAATTAAACAAATACTTCGGGATTGGTCTTCCAGTCGTCCTTGGGGTTGCCTTCCAGTCTGTGGCACCTCTCAGCATGATTGGGGCTAGTCATGGTAGTGGTGCCATGTTTGGTGCCTTGATTGTTTCCGGGATTTATGTGGTTCTGGTCTCAGGTTTCTTCTCTAAAATCGCTAACCTTTTCCCATCTATTGTGACGGGATCTGTCATTACGACCATTGGTTTGACCTTGATTCCAGTCGCTATTGGAAACATGGGGAACAATGCTGAAGAACCAACAGTTCAAAGTCTGATTTTAGCTGTTATTACCATCCTCATCATTCTGGTGGTCAACATCTATACAACTGGCTTTATCAAATCCATCTCTATTTTGATTGGGTTGATCGTTGGGACAGCCATCGCAGCTTCTATGGGCTTGGTGGACTTCGCACCAGTAGCACAAGCTCCAGTTGTTCACGTTCCAACACCATTCTTCTTTGGAGCTCCTAAGTTTGAAATTACTTCAATCGTCATGATGTGTATCATCGCAACTGTTTCCATGGTCGAATCGACTGGTGTCTATCTTGCCCTATCAGATATTACCAAAGATCCAATTGATAGCACGCGCCTCCGTAATGGTTACCGCGCTGAAGGTTTGGCCGTCCTTCTTGGCGGTATCTTCAATACCTTCCCATACACTGGATTCTCACAAAATGTCGGCTTGGTGAAATTGTCTGGTATCAAGACCCGTCTTCCAATCTACTACGCGGCTGGCTTCCTCGTTCTTCTTGGTCTCCTGCCTAAGTTTGGAGCTTTGGCGCAAATCATTCCAAGTCCAGTACTTGGTGGAGCTATGCTAGTCATGTTTGGTTTTGTGTCTATTCAAGGGATGCAGATCCTTGCGCGTGTTGATTTTGAGCACAATGAGCACAATTTCCTCATCGCAGCTGTATCGATCGCAGCAGGGGTAGGATTGAACAACAGCACCCTCTTTAATGGCCTACCAAGTGCCTTTAAAATGTTCTTTGCAAACGGAATTGTTGTTGCCAGTGTCTTGGCTATCATTCTGAACGCCATCTTAAACCGCAATAAAAAATAATCTAAAAAAGCTGAGGATCCGTTAGATCTTCAGTTTTTTAATTTTTTTGACATTTAAGGAGACATATAGTAGAGTGGTAAGAGAAAATTTCACCATGATAAGAAGAGAGTCCTACCATGTATCTAACCCATCATTTTAAAGAGCGCTTGCGCTTATTTTTGAGTCTTTTTTTGCCGATTTTGGTCTACCAATTGGCCAATTATTCTGCCAGCTTTGTAGATACAGCCATGACTGGTCAGTATCGTACCCTTGATTTGGCTGGTGTTTCTACGGCTACGAGTCTATGGAATCCCTTTTTTACTTTCCTGACAGGAATTGTCTCTGCCCTAACGCCGATTGTCGGGCATCACCTAGGCAAGGGAGACAAAGAACGGATTGCTGGCGATTTTTATCAATTTCTTTATATGTCATTTGGTATGGCTGTTCTCTTAATAGGCTTTGTCTGGGGGATTGCACCAATCATACTCAAGCAGATCGGCTTAGAAGATGTTGTTGCTCAGATAGCCATTCGCTACTTATATTTCCTTTCTTTAGGAATCCTACCCTTGTTGCTCTTTAGTATCGTGCGAACCTTCCTGGATACGTTGGGAATGACGCGTCTATCCATGTACTTAATGCTCTTGCTCTTGCCTTTGAATGCCTGTTTTAACTATGTCCTTATCTATGGAGCCTTTGGTGTTCCAGAGATGGGAGGAGCAGGAGCAGGCCTGGGGACCTCTCTGGCCTACTGGGTTCTACTAATTATTGCAGTTTTGATCTTATGCAAGCATCCCAAGGTAACTCCTTATCAATTGTGGAAGCCACAACCTTATGATCTTAAAGGGGTCAAAGAAGTATTGCACCTTGGCCTTCCAATCGGGGGAATTGTTTTTGCTGAAGTCATCATCTTCTCACTTGTTGGACTGCTCATGGCAAAATTCCCATCACTCACCATTGCTAGTCACCAATCTGCTATGAACTTTTCAAACATGATGTATGCTTTCCCAGTTAGTATCTCAAGCACCATGGCCATTATTGTATCTTACGAACTAGGAGCCGGAAGACCGGAGGTAGTGAAACAATATTGCCGTTTGGGACGATTGACAGCCTTTGGCTTTGCGATTATTACCCTTGTCTTTCTATATACATTCCGCTACCAACTGGCTGGATTGTATGGCAAGGATCCAATCTTTGTTCAGCAAACGGCTATATTCATGACCTTTAGTCTCTTTTTCCAAGTAGCCGATACCTTTGCAGCCCCCCTACAAGGAATTTTGCGAGGCTATAAGGATACAACCGTTCCTTTCTTATTAGGAGTCTTTAGTTATTGGAGTATCTCTATTCCTCTAGGGATTTTCCTTGATCATGTGACTGACCTCGGTCCCCATGCTTATTGGATTGGCCTCATTTCTAGCCTTGTTGTGAGTGGAATCTGCTACCAACTTCGACTATGGCAGATACAAAAGAAATACCAAAATTCCTAAAAGAGGCTGGGACAAAAGTCCTAGCCTCTCAATTGTCTTTGGATTATCGAGCAAAACGCAGTGGTTGAGTGGGCTCTACTACGCTGATTTCATCAGCTTTTACAGCCCTACTCAACTGTGCGGAGGTGGGACGACGAAATCGAATTCTAACGAATTACCGATTTCTGTCCCACTCTCTTATTTAGTGCGCATTTCACCTTGGGGGAAGTAGGTTCCTTCAGGCATATCATTGATAATGACATGAACAGCAGATTGCGGAGCACCTGTATTTCGAACGACAGCCTCGGTTACTTCCTTGGCCAAAGCTTTTTTTTGCTCCAAGGTGCGCCCTTCGAATAAATCAATACGTACAAATGGCATTGCGCCACCTCCTTTATAAATCTTAACCTTATTTTATCACATTTTATTTGAAAAGAAGAAGTCTATGTAGATGTTGCGATTATAAGTTTAATAACCATATAAAAATTTTTTACCAATATTTAGTACTACCTACTTACATAACTTCACTTATTATGGTATAATTAATTTGTGAGAAGTGGTCTCTCACCTTGCGTTTGTCATTTTGTCAGGGAAATGATAGACGCTTTTTTTATTCTCAAATAACAAAAATGAAGTGGCAACAGAGTGAAATTTTTGCTAGTGCAAACAGGAAAAACAAGGCTTCGTAGAACTCTACGTCCATAGTCCATCATCCAATGGTGAACCTCTCTATAAGTTGCCCTAATTTACTGCCCGTGTTATAATATAATGAAACACATTTTAGAGAGAACAGAAGGAAAATGGCACAATTATATTATAAATATGGGACCATGAACTCTGGGAAAACCATTGAGATCTTGAAGGTGGCCCATAATTATGAAGAGCAAGGCAAGAGCGTCGTCATCATGACCTCGGCAATCGATACACGAGATGGAGTTGGAGTAGTTTCTAGCCGGATCGGTATGAAACGAGAAGCTATGGCCATTGAAGATGAGACAGATATCTTCGGTTATATCCAAAGTTTGGAAGAGAAACCCTATTGTGTCTTGATCGATGAAGCTCAGTTTTTGAAACGCCACCATGTCTATGACTTGGCTAGGGTTGTTGATGAACTGGATGTGCCGGTGATGGCTTTTGGCCTCAAAAATGATTTCCGAAATGAACTCTTTGAAGGTTCCAAACACCTCCTCTTGTTAGCGGACAAGATTGAGGAGATCAAAACTATCTGCCAATACTGTTCCCGCAAGGCGACTATGGTCTTGCGTACCCAAGCGGGAAAACCCGTCTACGATGGAGAGCAGATCCAGATTGGTGGACACGAGACCTATATCTCGGTTTGCCGCAAACATTATTTTAATCCAGACATTAATCAAGAAAAAAATCTTAAGGAGCAAACATGAATATCTATGATCAACTACAAGCTGTAGAAGACCGTTATGAAGAGTTAGGAGAGTTATTGAGTGACCCAGATGTGGTCTCTGATACCAAACGCTTTATGGAGCTTTCAAAAGAAGAAGCTTCCACTCGTGACACGGTGACAGCTTACCGTGAGTACAAACAAGTCCTTCAAAATATCGTCGATGCTGAAGAAATGATTAAAGAATCAGGTGGAGACGCTGATTTGGAAGAAATGGCCAAGCAAGAACTTAAGGATGCTAAGGCTGAAAAAGAAGAATACGAAGAAAAACTGAAGATCTTACTTCTTCCAAAAGATCCAAACGATGATAAGAACATTATCTTGGAAATCCGTGGGGCAGCAGGAGGAGACGAAGCCCAATTGTTCGCTGGTGATCTATTGCAGATGTACCAAAAATACGCAGAAATCCAAGGCTGGCGCTTTGAAGTCATGGAAGCTTCCTACAATGGCGTTGGCGGGATCAAAGAAGTCGTAGCCATGGTCTCTGGTCAATCAGTCTACTCGAAACTCAAGTATGAATCTGGTGCCCACCGGGTGCAACGGGTTCCTGTGACAGAAAGCCAAGGGCGTGTCCATACCTCTACAGCAACCGTTCTGGTCATGCCAGAAATCGAAGAAGTTGAGTACGACATTGATCCAAAAGATCTTCGGATTGACATCTACCACGCATCTGGTGCGGGTGGACAGAACGTCAACAAGG
>NZ_JAPJPF010000035.1 GCF_030825805.1 Streptococcus sp. | reverse complement strand
CTCTTGCATCAAAGCTAATAGCTGTTTTTCACAGCACCATAGTAGTTTAACACAATGAAAGCCCCAATGCAAGGGATTTGAGTAGTTTTTTTCGTTTTTTTTTGATGAAAGTGTTTTCGAAAGAAATAAAGTGCTAAAAAAGTTGCTATTATATAGAAAAAAGGGAGCGAGACAGAACAAATTTATTTCCAAATTTGTTCGTCGTCTCGCCCCCGCAGATTAGGTTATCTTGGGAGCTTAACAAGTGAACAAAGATACCAATCAACCACTGCGTCTCGCAGTTATTCCTATTATTCTCAGATGGCTGTAATCTTTGTTCTTTCTATTTAGCTCTTCCTAGAAATTCCGCCCTGATTTGTTATAGCCATATTTTTCGACAAAATGCTCACGAAATTCTAAAAGATTGTCATCCATGATGGCTTGACGGACCTGCTTCATGAGGTTAATCAAGAAGTATAGGTTGTGGTAGCTGGTCAAGCGAATGCCGAAGGTCTCATCTGCCTTGAGGAGGTGGCGAAGATAAGCACGGGTGTAATTCTTACAAGTGTAGCAATCACACTCGTGGTCTAGTGGCGTAAAGTCTTCTGCAAATTGCGCATTTTTCACCACCAGACGTCCTTGACTAGTCATACAGGTGCCATTTCGCGCAATCCGCGTCGGCAAGACACAGTCAAACATGTCCACTCCACGAATAACGCCATCGATCAGACTGTCTGGAGCTCCTACTCCCATGAGATAGCGAGGCTTGTTCTCTGGTAAGAGAGGGGTTGTGAAATCCAGCACGGCATTCATCTCTTCATGGCTTTCTCCAACAGCTAATCCACCGATAGAATAGCCTGGGAAGTCCATGCTAACGAGATCACGCGCAGACTGACGGCGCAAGTCTTCAAATCCAGCCCCTTGGACAATCCCGAAAAGACCTTGATCATGAGGGCGACGATGAGCCTTAAGGCCACGTTCTGCCCAACGACTGGTCCGTTCGATTGATTTCTTCACATAATCATAGGGTTGATAGAACTGAGGACATTCGTCAAAGGACATCATGATATCGCTCCCTAGATTGTTTTGGATCGAGATGGCCTTTTCTGGGGAGAGGAACATCTTCGAACCATTGAGGTGATTTTTAAAGGTTACCCCTTCTTCGGTGATATTGCGGGTATCCGCTAGTGAATAGACCTGGAAGCCTCCACTATCTGTTAAAATGGGCTGGTCCCAGTTCATGAACTGGTGCAGTCCTCCTGCTTTTGCGACCAAGTCGTCCCCCGGACGAAGCCAGAGATGGTAGGTGTTGGCCAAAATAATTCCGGACTCCATTTCCTTGAGTTCTTCTGGCGATTGAGTCTTAACGGTTGCCTGAGTCCCTACAGGCATAAACATTGGGGTTGGGAAGGTCCCGTGAGGGGTGATAATTTCTCCCAGACGAGCACCTGTATGCTTTTCTTTTTTGATTAATCGATATTGAATCGGTGAATCTGTCATGGTTACCTCCGTACTGGGAAAAACAGTCCCAGCCTTCTTATTCCTGTCACAGGATCTCCTGTGAGCACCTGTACGATTGTACCAAATTTTACCAGCTCTGTCACGGACTTGTGTTATAATAAAGGGTACTACTACCATGAAAGAGGACATTATGAATATCAAATTGGTTCGTGCTCAAGCTCGTCAGCTGCAATTGCAACATCCCAAAGTCTTCTCCTACTTTGCCTTACCAACTTTCCTGACAATCCTTGCAAGTTACATGCTGACAGGGACAGACATCACTGAAACACTTGCTCACATGGAACTTAGAGAAGGGATGCTCTTTCTTCTAAGCCGGCAGATTTTCCCTGCGATTATTGGATTTATCCTTTCTTTTCTCTATTTAGGGGCAACTTTTCGCTTTTTGATTTCTGCCTCTAGCAAGGGAGAAAAGAACTTTGGTATCTTCACCATCTTTCAGAGCCAGTATTTTACACCTGCGTTTTTAACGCTATTCATTAAGCAAGTTATCCTGTCTTTGTGGGGGAGCCTCCTCTATGTGAGTCAACTTCTCTTAACGGTGGTCAGCTATCACGTTCTCGCTATCAATGAATCCTCCTCCACTACGTCTACCCTTAGAGCGGATACTCCAGAAGTTCAAGCAATTCTTAAGTTAGCTCCAACGATGACGACCGGCCTCTTAATGGCTCTGGTTGGGCTCCTACTCTTCCTCCCTTTTTATTACCAGTATAGTTTGGTCGAATTGATCCTATATAGTCGACTGATGACAGGAACCTATGACGGTCCCATGTCTATCCTCCGCCAAAGTAAGGAAGAGATGAAAGGCTTTAAGAGCCACCGCCTTGTTCTTGATTTGAGTCTGCTCGGTTGGCAAATTCTATCTTTTTTCACTTTAGGAATGGCGAATTTTTATGTTAAACCTTATGCAACCAGTTGCCAAATCATCTTCTACCATACCCTCCTTCAAAAACGGATGCAGGCGGACAGTCGCTTCCAGCAAAAGGCGCCGGATCTACCAAAGTCTAATCCACTTGATTAACAAAGAAAACAAGAAAACCCACCTTCGATTGGAGCCATTCTCCAAAGCACTAGGTGGGTTCTTTTATCTCTGTTAGGGAAATCCGTCTGTATTTATTTCACCTCTCGTATCAGTTTAATCACTGGATGAAAGACGAGAGGTTCTGAGATAAATCAAAAGCTATCCTTCTCCTAAGACCAAGCGAGTGTGCTCGCGTTTGATACAGCGGTTCATGACGATATCTTCTCGTCCAGCTCCACGAAGGATTTCTTCTGCTTCTTGATTTTCCAGCTCTAGTTGCGCCCAGAAAATCTTCGCATCCGACTCGATAAAGTCACGCGCTACATCTGGCAAAAACTCACTGCGACGGTAAACATCGACGATATCTACCGGGAAAGGAATTTCCTGCAAGCTAGCATACACCCTTTCTCCAAGGATTTGGCCACCGGCTGCACGAGGATTAACGGGAATAATCCGATAGCCCCGCTCTTGCATCTCCTCGCTGACACGATGGCTGGTCGTCTCTTCACGGTCAGATAATCCAACTACAGCAATGACTTTACTGGTTTCGAGGTAATGTTTGATAATGCCATCACTAGGATTGCGAAATGAATAAGCCATAAGAATCTCCTTTTTGTATGCGTTTCCTTTCTTTAAATAGTATAACAATACGAAGGGCATTGCAAGTGTTTGTCGTTAAAAGCGGTAGGAAACTGAAAAGTCTCCTACCGCTTTCTGTTTTAAACAAACTCAATCTTATTTGGCTTCATACCATGTTTTGCCTTCATTCTCATCAGCTTCTAGTGGAACTGCAAGTTCGATAGCAGATTCCATGGTCTCTTTGACGAGTTCTTTGATCGCTGCCAGTTCATCACTTGGTACTTGCAGAACAATTTCATCGTGGACCTGAAGGAGCATCTTGGTCTTGTATGCTCCTCTTTCTAGCGCTTGGTCCAAGTGGATCATGGCAATTTTCAAGATGTCTGCTGCAGATCCTTGGATGGGTGAGTTGATAGCTGTCCGCTCCGCAAAGCCTCGAACATTGAAGTTGCGAGAATTGATATCTGGAATCTCCCGACGACGCTTGAAGAGAGTTTCTACATAGCCTTTGTCACGCGCTTCCCGCACCACTCTCTCCATATAGTCCTTGATGCCAGGGTAGCGTTCGAAGTAGGTCTCAATGTAGGCCTTGGCTTCTTTTCGACTGATCCCTAGGTTGTTAGACAGTCCAAAGTCGGAAATTCCATAAACCACACCGAAGTTTACTGCTTTTGCATTGCGACGGTCATTCGGCGTCACATCTTCTGGTTTTTCAATATTGAAGACCCGCATAGCAGTCGATGTATGGATATCTGCCCCATGTTTAAAGGCATCAATCAAATGCTCATCTCCCGAAATATGGGCCAAGACGCGCAATTCGATCTGTGAATAGTCCGAACTGAGCAAGACACTATTTTCCTCTTCTGGGACAAAGGCCTTGCGAATGAGACGGCCTTGTTCCAAACGGACAGGGATATTTTGCAGGTTGGGATCCACGCTAGACAAACGGCCTGTCTGCGTCAAATCCTGTACATAGCGGGTATGGATCTTCCCATCTTCCAAAATCCAATCTTGAAGACCGATGACATAGGTCGATTGGATCTTGGCAATTTGGCGGTATTCAAGAATCTTAGACACGATCGGTGCGATTGGGGCTAGGCGTTCCAAAACATCAACGGCTGTGGAATAGCCGGTTTTGGTCTTCTTAGTATATTCAAGTGGGAGTTCCAATTTTTCAAAGAGGATGACCCCCAATTGTTTTGGAGAATTGATATTAAACTCTTCTCCAGCAAGCTCGTAGATTTCTTGGGTTAAGCGCTCCAAGACCACTTCGTTTTCCACCTGCATGTCTTTGAGGGTTTGGCGTTCTACCTTAATCCCTGCGATTTCCATCTTGGCCAAAACAGCTGCTAGTGGTTGCTCCATATCATAGAGCAAATCTAATTGATCATGGGCTTGCAACTGCTCCATCATGGGCTCTTCGGTATCCAGTAGAACAGCGACTTTTCGTGCCAAATGCTCTAATAGGGCGGTCTTTTCTGGGATCGCTTTTTTGGCTCCCTTGCCATAAACAACTTCGTCCAGTGGCAGCGCAATCTGACTATAGAGGCTCGCAATGGTTGAAATTTCATTGTCCTCTACGGTCGACAAGAGATACTTGGCCAATCGACTGTCAAAAGCTGGCTTTTGCAAGGTAATGCCCAAGTGGCTGAGCAAGACCTTGGCCCGCTTAAAGTCATAGACCTTGAGGGGCGTTTTTTCGAGAAATTCTTTGAAAATCGGTGTTTGTAAAAGATCAGTACCAGTACTTGCGTAGAGCTGACCTTTGGTCCCCCATGCAAAACCGATGATGGGTTCCGTATGGTAGTTGTCCCCAAAAATCTCAAAATGGAAGAAACTATCTTCCGTAAGCATATCTGGAGTGACTTGCTCGACTTCTGTATAGTCAATAGCTACAGGAGCCGCCTCTTCTCCACTGAGATCCAAGGCCTGACGGAGTTGCTTGAAGCCCATCTCCTCAAAAAACTTGGCGAGATTTTCTAGATGGGGGCCCGTATAGGTGATATCATCCAGGCCAATCTCAATGGGCGCATTGGTATCGATGGTCGCGAGAGTCTTGGACAGATAGGCCTGCTCCTTGTCGTTGATGAGGTTTTCCTTCATCTTAGAAGCCTTCATCTCATCGATATGCTCGTAAATACCATCGAGAGAGCCATACTCTAGGAGTAGTTTGATCCCTGTCTTTTCTCCGATCTTAGTAACACCTGGGATATTATCCGACTTATCTCCCATCAAGGCCTTGAGGTCGATAAATTGCTCTGGCGTCAGACCCATTTTTTCTTTCAGATAGGCTGGAGTGAATTCCTCAAACTCTGCTACCCCTTTTTTGGAAATCTCAACCACCGTATTATCATCTGTCAGCTGGATCAAATCCTTATCCCCAGAGACAATGGTGACTTCAAATGGCACCGAGCTAGTTTCTGCCATCTTATCTAGCGTTCCAATAATATCATCCGCTTCATACTGGGCTAGCTCATAATGGCGGATCCCCAAATGATCTAGTTGCTCGCGAATAAAAGGGAACTGCTCACGGAATTCATCTGGTGTTTTTGCCCGACCTCCTTTGTAGTCGGCATACATCTCCGTCCGAAAGGTCGTCTTTCCTGCATCGAAAGCAACGAGGACATGAGTCGGTTGGATGCGCTCCAAGAGATGGCTCAACATGAGGTTAAAGCCATAGACCGCATTGGTATGCAACCCATTGGCATTTTTGAAGCGATCGATTTGATTATAGAGTGCGAAAAAGGCACGAAAAGCGACGGAAGACCCGTCGATGAGTAGTAATTTGTTCTTTTTTTCCATAGGCCTATTATATCACGAATCACAAGGTCTCTGGTACATAAAAACTCTACCCTTTCGGGTAGAGCCTTCTTTAGGAGTTTCTTATGAAAAATGAAGAGAAGTGTTTATTCGCCGTAACAAGAACCTTGTTGTGGCAATTTCTTAAAGCGTTTTGGATAATTAACTGAGATTTTCATTTGCTGTACTTCATTTCTTATTGGATGAGTTTAGTATACAAGAGAAACCTAAACCATTCCTTATAGAAAGCTTCAAGAAAACTAAAAGCTGAGGCGCAAAGCATGCAGTTGTTTTTGCTGCAAGCTGGTAACTGAAGACGGAGCCCTTGCCATCGCAGCCCTAAGAATAGGAAAGAAAAACTCTTCCCAATCTGGAAGAGTTGATCCTTATCCAAGCAGAAGAAGGCTGGCTAAAGCGACTATTGCTGGACCACCTTGGGTCAAGATGATTTTTTTATTAGAAGTTACAGCCCCATAAGCTGCTGCACCAATAATAAAGAGCAGAAAGATCGTGACAATTTCACTATTTCTAGCTACAAAGAGGCCGTAGAGGAGGAAGACACCAATCAGAGCATTATAAATGCCTTGGTTTTTGAAGAGAGCCGTCACAGATGGACGATGCAATTCTTCCTGATCCATATTAAAGACACGACCAGTCGATGCCGAGTGGGTTGCTAAACTCTCAAGGTAAAAAATATAGAAATGCTCAAAAGCAGCAAGACTTGCTAAAACAATGGTTAAGATAGACATATTATTCTCCTTTTAAAATGTAATTTGCTCGAGGCCAGACACCAACTTTTCGAGTAAGTGACTCAACTGATTCCGCTCTTTTTCAGAAAGAATCTGATCCATCTGGCCTTTTACCTGTAGATGATGTGCTGGGGGGTGGACCAACAACCGATCTCTGGCAAACTCCGTAAGTTCCACCACAATCTCCCGTTGATTTTCTGGATTGCGAGTACGAGTAACATAGCCACTAGCTTCTAAGACTTTGAAGTGGCGGGTTAAGGCTGCAGGGTCAATTGCTAGTTTCTCCTGAAGGGCCGCTTGGCTACACGGCGCTTCTGCTACTAACAACTGAAGCATCTGATAACGAGTCAGACTAATGCCCAATTGTTTTTCAAATAATTGGGTTGAAGACTGATCAGCTAGCTTCAACTGATAAAGCAAGTCATGCATTTCTGACATTCCTTCTCTCCGATCTTTTTTATTGACTTATCAATAATTGATTTATCAAGTATATCATTTTAAAAAATCGAAGCAATAAATTTGCTTACCTCAAACGAAATAATTTCCTCCTAAGAAAAGCAAAGTAAAAGACCACCGGATTTGGTGGCCTTTTAGGGAGATTATTATGAAAAAGAAAAGTTTTAGGATTTCATAAACAAAGTTAGGAGGTCTTTGTTTATGGTTTTATTATATCGGATTTATCTTAAAGATTTCTTAAGGAATTATTTCATTTCCAAAACAAATTGTTTACGGATAAGGAGGCCGCAAGGGCTCCTGAATCCTTGGTGTAAAGGGCTGTCAAAGGACTTCCAAACAAGAAGATGGTAAGGGCGAGAGGAAGCATGGAGAGAAAAGAGAGCCAGAAACTACGACTGGTGATTTGCTTAATCCCTTGTAAATCATTCTGCCCCAAACTTTTGGCGACCAACATGACCGTCGCTGTCGCAATCCCAAAGACCGGCATATAGTTGAACTGGGTCAAGACTTCCCCAATAGCATTCCCAGCTACCGCTCTAGTACCAAAAACGGCCACCATAGCAATGATGACAATATCCCCTGCTCGCATCATGAGGCGCTCACCAGCAGCAGGCAAAGCAAGGGAGAGCAAGTCTCGATCCAAGCCCCAACGAAAAGGAGCAAAGGGAAGTTGAACCTGACGCCAGAGCAAGAAAGCCCCTAATAAGCGAGAGAGAACCGTTCCTAAGGCAGCCCCGGCGATGCCCAGCCCAAAAACAAAGATCAAGATGCTCGATAATAGAGCATTCAAAACATTGGTCAACAAACTGACATACATGGGTAGTCGCGGGTTATGGGCCACACGGACTAGGGCTCCCAAGGTAGTCATCAGACCTAAAAGCAAAATACTTCCTCCGACAAGGGATAAATAAATTCCTCCGGCTTCTGCAACCGCTGCTTCAACCCCCAAGAGGGCAATCAATTCCTTGCCAAAGCAGAGGGATAAGACCCCCAAGATACAACTTAATAAAACCGTGACTTTAATAGATTCAGTCGCCTGACGAGCTATGGCTTTCTGATCTTTTTGTCCCATACTTTTGGACAAGAGACTCACGACCGCTGCTCCAAGAGCGATAAAAATAGCTTGGTAAATCGTAATGATATTGCCTGCAACGGATACACCCGATACAGCTACTAAACCCAACTGAGCAACCAAGTAGCTATCTACCATCCCCATGAGCATTTGGAGAAAGTTTTCTCCGATGGCTGGAAGGGCAATTCTTAAAATTTGTCGATCTACTTGTTGTTGACGTGACACACTTTCCTCCTGATGAAAAGAAACTCAGCTAGTTGCCTAACTGAGTTCTGCTTGTAGAACTATTGTGAGATTTATTCAGTCAAGTCCTAGAGACTTCTGCTTTCTAATTTTGGGACTCCCACTTACAATCCCAAATAGGCTTCAACTGCAGCCTGCATATCTGTTGCTGCAACAGTTGTCTTGTGACGAACTGGAGCAGTTTCGAGACCATCCACTGCTGGTGGCAAGGCTACACCTGAGATTTCATGTAATTGAGCCAAGGCTTCAAAGTCGCTCAAACCTGATTTCCCTGTTACAGCTTCCACCGCAACCACTGGGAATTTGTAAGGACTAGCTGTTGATGCAATTACGGTCTTGGCCGCATCGCCTGTCGCTGCTTGGTATTTTTTATAAACTGCTGAAGCAACTGCTGTATGAGGGTCCTCAATATAAGCATCTGACTCATAAACACGCTTGATTTCTGCTGCTGTTTCTGCTTCTGTCGCATACTCGGCTGCAAAAAGGTCAAGGATTTCTTCATCAAAATCTGTCAATTCATACTGACCTTGCGTATTCAAGGCAGTCATGAGTTCAGCTGTCTTAACCGCATCATTTCCCAAAAGATGGAAAATGAGACGCTCCAAGTTTGAAGACACTAAGATATCCATAGATGGGCTAGTGGTTACCTTAAACTCACGCTTCTTGTCATAGACACGAGTCTTAAAGAAGTCTGTCAAGACATTGTTGTCATTTGAAGCACAAATCAACTTACCGACTGGTAGGCCGATTTGCTTAGCATAAAATGCCGCCAAGATATTTCCGAAGTTTCCTGTCGGTACAGTGAAGTTAACCTTGTCACCAGTATTAATCTCGCCAGTTTTAATAAGTTGAGCGTAGGCATAAACATAATAAACAATCTGTGGGACCAAACGACCAATATTCATAGAGTTAGCTGATGAGAACTGGAGCTTGTTGGCTGCCAATTTTTCACGGAGGGCCACATCATTGAACATATGCTTCACATTTGTCTGAGCATCGTCAAAGTTTCCATCAATGGCGATGACATGGGTATTTTCGCCCGTTTGAGTGGTCATTTGCAACTCTTGCACCTTGCTGACACCGTCTTTTGGATAAAAGACGATAATTTCAGTACCTGGAACATCCGCGAACCCTGCCATAGCAGCTTTCCCAGTGTCACCAGATGTCGCTGTCAAGATAACAATTTTGTTTTCCAAGCCGTGTTTCTTAGCAGCTGTCGTCATGAAGTAAGGCAAGATCGACAAGGCCATGTCTTTAAATGCGATGGTTGAACCGTGGAACAATTCCAAGTTGTATTGACCATCAAGTTTGACAAGAGGGGCAATAGCTGGTGTATCAAACTTGCTGTCATAGGCATTGGTGATACAGTAGTCCAACTCTTCAGCTGTAAAGTCATCCAAGAAGGCTGACAAGACAAGTTTAGCTACCTCTTGATAAGAAGCATCTTTTAATGTGTCAAAATCCAAGTCCACCTTTGGATAACTCACTGGAGTAAATAAGCCTCCATCTGTTGCTAAACCTTGCAAAATCGCCTGGCTGGCTGTTACGGTATTTTTCGCATCACGCGTTGATTGATAAACTAATGTCATGTACATTTCCTCATTCTGTTCCTTAAGATACGAATTAGACTCCTCTAACTTTCGTACAATCTATTCCATTATACCATGAATTCTTGTGAATTTTGTCAGTGAGAATGAAATTGTCTGAAAAAAGAGCCCACTGCTTGCAAACTGAAAATCAACGAAAAACCTCTCTTCATCAATTTATCTGCCCTCCGACTCTGGCTACTCTCTTTTCACTTGTTCATAGGAGTCCTTGCCATCATTGAGCTTGTCCCAGATGACGACTTTTCCTTCTTTGAGGGATTTTTGAACATCAATGATCCGCTGGTTGGAAGAGCCACGAAACTGCAACATCAGGTTGCGCTTGCTCTTATCATAGCGACCATCCACCAGAATATCAATCAGCGAAAGTAGCTCCAATTTGTCCGGCGTCTCCAGCATCATTTCTTCCCAGGTGTAGCCGGTCCAAGACCAGATATCTTTGTCGGGCAATTCTCTTTTCACCCGCTTGACCAAGGGCAGCAGGATGCCAGTGTTGAGAAAGGGTTCCCCCCCAAGCAAGGTCAAGCCCTGAACATAGGGTTGGGCCAGATCGGCCATGATCTGCTCTTCCAACTCTTTGGTGTAGGGAATGCCTGCGTTGAAAGACCAGGTGGCTACATTGTAACAGCCCTCACAGTGAAACATGCAACCTGCTACATAGAGGGAGTTGCGTACTCCTTCGCCATCCACAAAGTTAAAAGCCTTATAGTCGATGATGCGCCCTTGACTCAGTTCTTCACTTTTCCATTCTTGAGGTTTGGGATTGTTCATGACACCTCCCCATCTAACTCTATCCAGTAGCGCTGACTTCTGTCGATTGTATTTTCGTAAACACCGCCAGCAGATAGAATCGTGCGACGGCTAGCTTCGTTGTCTTCATCACAGGTAATCAGCACTCGTTCTAGTCCTTGTTTTCGAGCCTCTGCTAGTCCTAGCTCTAGCTGCAACTTAGCCAAGCCCTTTCTGCGTTGACTGGGCCGGATGGAATAGCCAATGTGACCACCCTCTACAAATAATTTGTCATTCAAGGACAAGCGCAGGGCTAAAAAGCCCAGAGGGTAGCCAGTCTCATCAAAGGATAAAAATTGAATGGTAGGAACCCAGCATTCTGGCAGATTCTCAGTATCCTCCTGCTGCTCTACAATTCGCAACCAATCCGCAAAATCCTTTGCTCGCTTCCAAGTGGAGCCCATGCCACCGTGCATATAGGATTTTGCAGCATCGAACTCAGTAATCATCTCTAAAATCGCGTCTTTATCTTCTAAAGTTGGTCGTTGTAACTTCATAAACTTTCCTCAATCTAAATCAATCCAATAGCGCTCTTTCCCGCCTCGAACATCCTCTAAAGCTCCGCCATTAGTCAGAATCACTGCTCGACTGGCAGCATTGTCACTATCACAAGTCACTAAAGCACGTTTGATATTTTTACTTTTGGCTACTTGCAAGCCTTGCCGCAGCTGCTCTTTTGCCAATCCTTGCCCACGCGCAGAGGGACGGATACTATAGCCGATATGACCAGCATAATTCAGCAACCCCTCATTTAGTCTCAGCCGTAGATTCAAAAAACCTAAAGCATGGCCTGATTTATCAAACAATACGTACTGAATTGATGGAACACGATTTTCAGGCAAATTTATTCCCATTTCTTTTTGCATATTTGTCTCCAACCACTCTTCGTAGTCAAAGTTCTCAGCATCCCAAAATCCGCCATCGTGAGCTGATTGATTCGCTTCAAACTCTGCCATCATGTCTAATACAGTTTCTTTATCTGCTAGAGTCGGTCTGCGTAATTCCATCTTTACCTCCCCATACGAGAAAAGCGAGAGCGAACTCTCACTTTTATTTTTTCTTAGTCTTTTTTAAAAATTGCTCTCTTAGGCTGGCTACTCGGTCTTTTTTATTGATTCCGCCTGTCGAGTGCTTTTCGTGGAATCGTTGTACCTGAGCCTTGCCCTTATCGTCTAATTGATATTTTCCCATAATCTTCCTTTTCTAATCTGTCACTTGGTGTCCAGCTGATTTGATAGTAGAACCATTCATGTGTTTAACACGCGCAGCGATTTCCTTATGACGACCATTGACCATGGGGCGAGCTTGTGGGTTTCCAAGATAGCCACAGGTCCGTTTAACCACATCAACTGTTTTCGGATCGCTATTGCCACAATTAGGACAGGTGAAGCCCCGCTCGGTTGGCGTGAAGTCTCCTTCAAAGTCACACTTATAGCAACGGTCAATTGGGGTATTGGTTCCGAGATAACCAACCCTGTCATAAGCATAATCCCAAACTGCTTCAAGCGCTTTTGGATTTTGTTGGAGCACAGGGTATTCACAATAGTGGATGAAACCACCAGTCGCCCCAGCTTCTGGATAGACTTTTTCAAAATCCAGCTTCTCAAATGGGGTTGGGTTCTTGCGGACATCGTAGTGGAAACTATTGGTGTAGTATTCCTTGTCTGTGATATCCGGAACCTTCCCAAATTTCTCCGTATCCAGGCGACAGAAGCGGTCTGTCAAACTTTCTGATGGCGTCGAATAGATTGAGAAGTGGTAGTCATATTGGTCGGACCATTCTTCGACCCGTTTCTTCATATCCTTAATGATTTCGATTGTAAATTGTTTGGCTTCTGGATTTTCTTCCCAATTTGGACCATAAAAGACAGTCGCTACTTCATACAATCCAATATAGCCGAGTGAAATGGTTGCTCTGCGATGACGGAAGAGCTGGTCTACCTGGGCATATTTACCCAAACGCTTCCCAAAAGCGCCATATTGGTAGAGAATTGGGGCATTGGCTGGAGTCGCTTCCTTGGTCCGCTCTACCCGATAGATCAAAGCATCTTCCGCGATGTTCATCCGCTCATTAAAAATTTCCCAGAACTTTTCTTTATTCCCTTCTGACTCCAAGGCAATCCGAGGGAGATTGACTGTCACAACCCCTAGGTTCATCCGACCAGAATTGACTTCCACACCATTTTCATCCTTCCAACCTTGAAGGAAAGAACGACATCCCATGGGCACCTTGAAGGAGCCCGTCAACTCAACAATTTTGTCATAAGACAAAACGTCTGGATACATGCGTTTGGTCGCACATTCCAAGGCCAACTGCTTGATGTCGTAGTTGGGACTACCTGGTTCTAAGTTGAGGCCTCTTTTTAAACTAAAAATCAACTTAGGGAAAATAGCGGTCCGGTGTTCTGAACCAAGTCCTTTGATTCGAATTTCCAGAATGGCCTTTTGAATTTCCCGTTCGAAGCGATTGGTTCCAAGCCCAAAGCCCAGCGAAGTAAAGGGCGTTTGCCCATTTGAGGTAAAGAGGGTATTGATCTCGTACTCCAAGGATTGCATGGCATCATAGATATCTTTTTGAGTCTTGCTCCAAGCATAGTCCTCGCGTTTTTCAGGGAGAACCCACTCCTCTGCATCTTTCAAGTGCTTCTGATAATTCTTTTCTGCATAAGGAGCCAAGACTTCGTCGATCCGGTCAGCTGAGCAACCGCCATACTGGCTAGAGGCTACATTGGCAATGATTTGCGAGATCTGTGCCGTTGCAGTTTGGATGGACTTGGGACTTTCTACTTCTGCATTCCCAATCTTAAAACCATTGCGCAGCATGCCTTCAAAATCGATCAAACAACAGTTGGTCATCGGAGTGTAAGGGCTATAGTCCAAATCATGGTAGTGGATATCCCCTTTTTGGTGGGCATTGGCTACGTGTTTGGGCAACATTTTAAGACCAATAGACTTGCCGACAATTCCTGCTGTCAAATCGCGCTGGGTATTAAAAACATCGCTGTCCTTATTGGCATTTTCATTAACGACAGCTTGGTCCTTGTTGAGGAGCTTGCCGATGGTAAAGTTGATATCCGTTGCCTTTGAGCGCTCAAAATCACGCTGCGTGCGATAGGTAATATAGCTCTCGGCAATCGCATATTCATTGGCTTGCAACAACTCATGCTCAACGACATTTTGAATCTCGTAAATTTTTACGCCACGAGGGAAGCGTTCCAAAATTTCAGCCACAATCCGGTCTGTTACGGTTTCTAATTTCGCTTCCAAGGCCGGAGTGAGACCGGTCACTTCTTCTGTCGCTTTGACCAAAGCACGGTAAATTTTATCGACATCAAACTTGACCTTCCGCCCATCTCTCTTTTCTACAAAGAGTTGGGGGAGACTTTGGATATGCTCTTCTCGTAACGTTATCATAAGCTCGCCCACTTTCTTTTTTATACAAATAGAATTCACTCCATATTATATCACTCAAAAATAAAAAATCAATATCTTGTGTCAAAAAATGTCATTTCATTTTCAAACCACAAGATATTGATAGTCTATTTATATTGGTACAAGGTGTAATGCGAACCCTGCTGGTTCACTTTTTCATAACTTTGGGTTAAAACCTTTTGCATAGCAGACGTTACATCTAGGTCCTTATTGACCACAATAAACTTCGGCTTGTCTTGCTTAATCTGATTCGTCAGATTAGTTCGGTTTTCCTTCGGCCCCAGATAGGCTGTCGGAGTTAGAAGGGCTGAAGCGGCCAAGCGACCACTTTCCTGATAGAGATGGGCCGTCTGATCCCAAGCATATATGGTATCCTTGGAATCACTATGACTCTTGATATAGTGGGCAATCGTACTTCGTTCACTCGCTAGGTTGTTTTGGAGAACCAATTGATTCACAACTGGATACCCAACTAAATAACCTATTGCTAAGATCGGTAAGAAGGCTTGACTGGAGAAATAAAGGTCCCAGATAGAATTGTTCTTCATCTTCCGGCGCTGATAAGTGGACTCTTCTCCCGCAAACCAAAGAGCGAACAAAGGGAGACCAAAAGGCAAGAAGCTAAGGAACTGATAGGCCCCTTGCTCTGGTGTCCCAACCACAACAGTGGCAACCAGCAGAAGACCAAACCAACTCATAAACCGAATCACACGTTGACCGCTTGTCGATACTTTTCGGAAAGACATGACGAAAGCTGAAGCGAAACCAAGGGTCAACAGCAATAAACAGTAATAAACCAGGTTGGCAAATAGGTGCCCCGCATCAAACTGGAGGGAGCGGAGACTATATAAGGTCTGATGAATTGCATACCCAAAGGAGCCGTTCCACACAGTGATGTAGCCTAAGGGATAGAAAAGAAGAGAGAATCCCAAGAGGGCAGCAAGGAATTGATAGAAGCCGTGGGAAAATTTCTTTTGCTTCACATGATAGGCTGTCAATCCAAGGAAGGCAAGCAGATAAAAAATCACACTCAGCCATGGCACCATCATAAATGCCAAACAGGCTCCTGCGCCATAAGCGACAAAGGATTCATCTGTTTTCTCACCCTCTAGATAAGCGAGAATGAAATTCATAGAGCCAAATAGGAAGGGTAGGGCATAAAAGACAGCGTAATTGCCGCCAAATCCAAGCACTCCAGCAAGTAGGTAGAAGAGCAGCTGGACTTGTCCTGCAATTTTTTCACTTGCAACTAAGCTTCTGACCATCCGATACAGGCTCGTCCCAGCAAAAAAGTAGGCTAAAATCTGGAAGACCACCAGGAGAACTTGACCTCCTACCAAACTTCCTAAACCGCTGATCCCGTAGTAGAGCAAGCCATTGACCCCAAAGAAATGACCATAGGGAACTTGACCTTGAGACATTGCCCAACCGGCATATAAGTCCTGGGTTTGCTGATTGGTCGCCAGTAAGTTGATAAAAGGAAGGGCTACATGGACCAGCCCAAGTAGGACACTAAGAGCAATTGGTAGTGACAAGGGAACTGGTCGCTTAATGGCATAGCGCCCCAACGACTTTTCATCTTCTTGCTCTTCTAATGTCTCTTCTACATCCTCTTGGTCTTTCGATCTCGCTTCAACCTTCTCTTTGCGACGATGACCAGATTGTGATAGGCGACTTAGAGTTCCGGTCGAAGCTTCTGTTTCCACCGCTTCTCCAGCAACCTGGCTCTCTTCCTGGGTCTGCTCTGATTCCACCGGTTGACTAGCCGTCAAAACTTCTTCTTCCCGGCTAATTGATTGTTCCAATACCTTTCGTAGCTCTTGAGTATCTTGAAAATTGGACCCGACACTCAAGCCAAGTTTATGCGATTCTTTTTCTTTTTCACTCATACCGTGTTTTTTCCTTTACTAGAATTGCAAGTGCTAAAGGGCACATGCATACCCTACTAGTATATCAAAAATGGGCCCAGCTGTCAGCTTTCTCCACAAGGAGAAAGTAGAGGACATGCAAAAAGACCGACACCTTCTCGGCATCCGTCTTTTCTTTTTATAGTTGATTCAAAATAGTCTGAAAATCTTTTTTTACTTCTTCGATGGACGTGGTCATTTCCTGGCGAGTCTGGTTGTTTTTGACGGTGATTTGCCCACTTTCAACCTCGCTACCACCTAAGGCAATGATAGTTTTGGCCCCAAAGACGTCAGCTGACTTGAACTGAGCCTTCAACTTACGGCCTAGGTAATCACGTTCTGCGATGAAGCCTTGACGACGAAGGGCCTGAACCAATTCCAAGGCAGCTACTTCTGCTTCTGAACCCAACACAGCAATGTAGACATCCAATGACGTCTCAACAGGAAGCTCAACTCCTTGTTTATCGAGGATCAACAAGAGACGCTCAAGTCCCATCCCAAAACCGAAACCTGGTGTTGCTGGTCCACCAAAATATTCTACCAAGCCATCGTAACGACCTCCCGCACAAACGGTCAACTCATTCCCATCTACTTCTGTCACGAACTCGAAAATTGTGTGGTTGTAGTAGTCTAGGCCACGTACCATATTGGTATCGATGACATAGTCAATTCCGAGACCGTCTAGCATAGCCCGTACGGCATCAAAGTGTGCCTGGCTTTCTTCGTCCAAGTAGTCTAGGATAGATGGAGCATTCTCAACCGCTTGCTTGTCTTCTTTTTCTTTTGAGTCCAAGACGCGGAGCGGATTTTCTTCTAGACGACGTTGACTATCTTTTGAAAGTTGGTCCTTCATTGGAAGGAGGTAGTCGATCAAAGCTTGACGGTAAGCTGCCCGACTGGCTGTGCTACCAAGGGTATTCAAGTGGAGGACGACATTTTCAATTCCAATTTCTTTGAAGAATTGGTCAGCCATGGCAATCGTCTCGACGTCTGTGGCTGGATTGCTAGATCCAAAACACTCTACGCCAATCTGGTGGAATTGACGTAAACGGCCAGCCTGAGGGCGCTCATAGCGGAACATAGGACCGATATAATAGACCTTGCTTGGTTTTTGAACCTCTGGTGCAAAGAGTTTATTTTCAACATAGGAGCGGACCACTGGTGCTGTCCCTTCCGGACGCAAAGTGATATGACGATCACCCTTATCATAGAAGTCGTACATCTCCTTGGTCACGATATCCGTTGTATCCCCTACTGAACGACTAATCACCTCGTAATGTTCAAAAATAGGTGTGCGGATCTCTGCGTAATTGTATTTTTTAAAGGTTTCGCGAGCAAATCCTTCTACATATTGCCACTTAGCGGATTCCTGTGGCAGGATATCTTGGGTTCCTTTTGGTTTTTGTAATTTCATAGATACCACTCCTTTGCTTGCTTTGTACTATTTATTTTATCATAATTTCTAGTCCGTGACAGCGCTCAAGCGATAAAATCAGCCTACAAGCGCATCAGGAATAGAAAAAGGGAACTTCTCCAGCCCATAAAAATCGAGCCCGCATCACATGCAAGGCTCGATTTCTTTCGTTTCTTTACTTTCAACTATCTTATAAGATATTTTCATATTGTTCGCGAACTTCCTGCGGCCAGACGCTGGTTTGGACTTCTCCGATATGTTTCTTACGAAGCAAGAACATAGCCATCCGCGATTGACCAATCCCACCTCCGATAGTTAGTGGAAAGAGTCCATTCAAGAGCGCACGGTGCCATTCCAATTCTAAACGATCCTGATCTCCTGTAATAGCAACCTGGCGCTTGAGGGTGTCTTCATCAACCCGAATCCCCATAGAAGATAATTCGAATGCCGCCCCTAAGTTATCATTCCAAACAAGGATATCCCCATTTAAGCCCTTGTAGCCATTTTCGGTTTCTGTTGTCCAGTCGTCATAGTCTGGTGCCCGTCCATCGTGCGGTTTGCCATCTGATAAGACGCCACCAATCCCAATCAAAAAGACAGCTCCATATTCTTTGGTGATGGCATTTTCCCGTTCTTTCGGCGTCAAGTCAGGATAACGCTCTACCAACTCTTCTGTGTGGATAAAGGTGATTTGCTTCGGCAGGATTGATTCAATATCATAGCGAGCTTCGACAGCTAACTCTGTTAGACGAATGGCCTTGTAGATTTTTTCAACCGTTTCCTTCAAGTAGGCTAGGTTACGGCTCCCATTTGGAATGACCTTTTCCCAGTCCCATTGATCAACATAAACTGAGTGGGTCGCATCCAAAGAATCTTCATCTGGTCGAAGAGCCTTCATATGGACGAAGAGACCTTCCCCTTCCCCAAAGCCAAACCGCGCCAAGGTATGACGTTTCCATTTTGCAAGGGAATGAACCACTTCATAAGTTTCATTAGGAATTTGCAAGACCTTTACAGAGACAGGGTTTTCCACTCCGGATAGATTGTCCTGCATCCCATCTCCTACCTTACTTAAGATTGGACCTTGAACCTCAACGACTTCTAGTTTATCTTTCAAATACTGGGTAAACGTTGTTTTTACAAATGAAATTTCTTCTTGTTGGTGAATAAAACTCTTCTTCATAGAGACTCCCTTTAGATAGTATGAATTTGATTATACGCTTTTTTAGAGAAAAAGCAATACTTACCGTTTTCGAAAATTTATTTAAGAGTCAATTCCAATTATCTGATATTTGATGTACAACACATTACGTTTTTTCTACTATTTAATTTAAATAATCAAAGTTATAGTATTGAAACACGGCTTGCCTTGTGATATAATTCACTACATAGGGCTGCTTTATAACTGAAAACTTTAGGAAGGAGAATCTTTAAATAATTTTCAAATAGTCCTATAGCGTGTACTTAACACAAACAATGATTTTATAAATTTAGGAGATATATTGGAAAAAATGAAAAAACTTTTTAAGAGACGACTGCCTAAGCTTTTATTTATTGCTTTTTTACCATTACTACTAATTCTCATCGCTCCCAAAAAAGTGGTGCAAGCAGCTGATGTTAGCAATAATGTTAGCTCATTAACTGTTTCATCAAACGAATTGTATAACGGAGGACAAACAACTGTTAAATTCACTTTTGACGAGCATGCTCAAAAAATTAAGTCGGGAGATACCCTCCAAGTAACTTGGCCAAGTTCAGGAACAATTCATGGGGCTGGATTTAAGAAAACCATTAAATTAATGATTGAAGGTACGTATGTAGGAGATATGGTAATCACTGATGGAGAAGCCAAAGTGACCTTTAATGACGGAATCACAAATCTTGAAAACATTCGTGGTTGGGGGGAGTTTGAAATCGAAGCCCACAATGAAACCAATACCGAGAAAGAACACACAGGTAGTTTTCGCATCACGAGTGGGACAAAAACTGTAGAGATTTCCGTCAAGAAAGTAGCTACTGGAAAGTCCTCTGCACCATTTTACTTAAAAGCCGGGGACATGAAAGCTAACGATCCTGATCATATTCTATGGAGCTTAAATATCAATAATATGAAGGTGGATGTTGATGATGAAGTACGCGTAGAAGACCAAATTCAGCCAGGTCACACTCTGGAAACAGATAGTTGGATGATTATCGTAACAGGTAAAAAGTCGGGATACTATAGTGGATCTGATGCGATTACAAACTTTTTAAAAGATTTTCCTAATGCTCAATTTACTGCAGATGCGCAAACTGGAAAAATTTCAATTAAAATTCCTCAAGAAGACGCCGTACTAACAGGTTTCACAGTAATATATAAAACAAAAGTAACAAATCCTGATCAAGCTAAGTTTGAAAATCATAGCCAAGCTTGGTATCGTATAAAAGGTGAAGCAGCTGTTGTAGCCATAGAGAAGAATTCTTCTGTATCAAATATTCGAGCGGATGGTGGTGTTGATGGTGATAAAACCACTACAACCACTACAACAACAGAGGAACCTACAACCACAACTACCACTACAACAGAGGAACCTACAACCACAACTACCACTACAACAGAGGAACCTACAACCA
>NZ_JAPJPF010000034.1 GCF_030825805.1 Streptococcus sp. | reverse complement strand
AATTGTTGGTGGCAAACGGCATCAACGTGCAACCTGGCCATACCTTGGCTTTGAATATCGATGTGGAGCAAAGAGAATTGGCCCACTTGATTGTGAAGGAAGCCTATGCTTTAGGTGCGCATGAAGTGATCATCCAATGGGCAGATGATTTTACTACCCGTGAAAAATTCCTCCATGCACCGATGGATCGCTTGGACAATGTGCCTGACTACAAGATTGCTGAGATGAACTACCTCTTGGAACACAAGGCCAGTCGCTTAGGTGTGCGTTCATCTGATCCAGGTGCCTTAAATGGTGTCGATGCAGAGAAGCTTTCTGCTTCTGCTAAAGCTTTGGGCATGGCCATGAAACCAATGCGCATCGCCACTCAATCTAACAAGGTCAGCTGGACAGTTGCTGCGGCAGCAGGTTTAGAGTGGGCGAAAAAGGTCTTTCCAAATGCGGCTAGTGATGAAGAAGCAGTGGATCTCCTGTGGGATCAGATCTTCAAGACCTGCCGGGTATACGAAGAAGATCCAGTCAAAGCTTGGGAAGAGCATGCAGCTATTCTCAAGAGCAAGGCAGATACACTTAATAAGGAACAATTCTCAGCTCTTCATTACACAGCACCAGGAACAGATTTGACTCTTGGCTTGCCGAAGAACCACGTCTGGGAATCTGCGGGGGCTATAAATGCCCAGGGCGAAGGCTTCCTGCCAAACATGCCGACAGAAGAGGTCTTCACAGCTCCTGACTTCCGTCGTGCAGAAGGTTATGTAACCTCTACAAAACCGCTTAGCTACAATGGGAACATCATCGAAGGCATCAAAGTGACCTTTGAAAATGGAGAAATTGTGGATATCACAGCTGAAAAAGGCGATCAAGTCATGAAAGATTTGGTCTTCAAAAACAAGGGAGCGCGTGCCTTAGGTGAATGTGCCCTCGTACCAGACCCAAGCCCAATTTCACAGTCAGGCATCACCTTCTTTAACACCCTCTTCGATGAAAATGCCTCTAACCACTTGGCCATCGGCGCAGCCTATGCAACCAGTGTAGAAGGTGGCGCAGAATTTACAGAAGAAGAACTCGAAGCAGCTGGCCTCAACCGCTCAGACGTCCACGTCGACTTCATGATTGGTTCAAACCAAATGGATATCGACGGCATCCGAGAAGATGGTACCCGCGTCCCAGTCTTCCACAACGGAGATTGGGCAATATAGGGAGCAGGACAGAAATCGGTAGACGCAGTC
The DNA here is from genome assembly GCF_030825805.1 of Streptococcus sp. GTDB lineage: Bacteria > Bacillota > Bacilli > Lactobacillales > Streptococcaceae > Streptococcus. The sequence continues at coordinate 19,522 of NZ_JAPJPF010000034.1, read as the reverse complement.
TCGATTTCGTAGTCCTGCCCCCACACAGTTGATTAGGAAGTACGAGTACCGCAGGTAGGAGTAGTTCCAATCAACCACTGCGCCAAGAGACAGAAATCAGTAACTCGAAGAGTTTGATTTCGTAGTCCTGCCCCCGCACAGTTGATTAGGAAGGGTCTTGCTCCGCAATCCCTATCCGCCACTTCAAAACAGTGTTTTGAGCCATCAACCACTGCGCCGAGAGATAGAAATCAGGTACTCAGAGCCTTTGTTTTTAGAATACATCAATAAAGAGTTTGGTTTTAAGAGCCAAGCTCTTTTTTTGTCCGCTAGTTTTAATGAAATATAGGGATAAAATTTTATAGCTTCTTCTCTTAATTAAAGAACCTTTCAAAGAAGGCTTGACGAGGGCCTGCTTTCTAGATAGACTGGAAGTAAGCGTTTACACAAAACAAATTTTAGGAGGTCCTGATGAAATCACATCAACCACGTTATGCTATTCGCAAGTATGCTGTAGGAGTTGCTTCGGTACTGGTTGGCTTTTTTGCTAGCGGTCAAGTCGTAGCAGCAGATACGCCAAGCGTTACAGAAAGGCCCGCAACGACTCTTCCGACGCAGCCAAGTGAAGGAGACTTGCCTCTCTCCGCTACGGAGGAAGCTGCTCAGCCGGTGGTAGAAAAACCAACTGTTCCTGCTCCAATCGTTGATCAAAGTCAACCGACCTTACCTGATCGAGAATTGCGCGCATCTGATCTTGATCGCTTGATTCGTGAAGAAGCGATCTCTGTCACAGAAGCTGATGGGACAGCTCAACCGGTTCCGGTAACAGCAGCGACGGAAACACCCGCTAAAGATCCAGAGCAAGAAGAAAAATTGGCCAAGAAAAAAGTCATCTCTATTGATGCGGGTCGCAAGTACTTCTCACCTGATCAAATAAAGGAAATCATTGATGAAGCCAGCAAGACAGGTTATACCGATTTGCATCTCTTAGTGGGAAATGATGGTTTGCGCTTTGTCCTTGATGACATGTCCTTGCAAGTAGGAGATGCGTCCTACTCAAGTCAAGCGGTCAAAGAGGCAGTTGAAAAAGGAACCAAAGCCTACTATGACGATCCAAATGGAACAGCCTTGACGCAGGCTCAAATGGATGACATTTTGGCTTATGCTAAATCCAAGAATATAGGCGTGATTCCAACAATTAATAGCCCAGGGCACATGGATGCAATCCTAACCGCTATGGAGCAATTAGGGATCGAAAACCCTCACTTTAATTACTTTGGCACGAAAAAGTCAGAACGGACCGTTGATTTAGACAACCAAAAAGCCTTAGATTTCACCAAAGCCTTGGTGGACAAGTATGCGGCTTATTTCAGTGGCAAGACAGACATCTTTAACATCGGTTTGGACGAATATGCCAATGATGCAACAGATGCCCATGGTTGGCAGGTTCTCCAAGCTAGCAAGCATTGGCCAGATGAAGGCTATCCAGATAAAGGCTACGAAAAATTCATCCAATATGCCAATGATCTAGCGGCTATTGTGAAAAAACACAAGATGAAACCAATGGCCTTCAACGACGGTATCTACTACAATGGCGACACCTCCTACGGAACTTTTGATAAGGATATCATTGTATCCTACTGGACAGGTGGTTGGAACGGCTATGATGTGGCTTCTTCAAAATTCTTGTCTGAACTAGGCCATCAAATCTTAAATACCAATGATGCTTGGTACTACGTTCTCGGTCGGGATAAGGCTGGATCAGGTTGGTACAATCTCGATCAAGGTCTCGAAGGAATTTCCAAGTCAGCGATTGATGTTGTTCAAAAGAATGATGGGGCTAAGGTTCCATTTATCGGTGGGATGGTAGCTGCCTGGGCAGATACGCCATCTGCAACCTACAAAAAAGAGCTTCTCTTCAAGCTCATGCAGGCTTTTGCGGATAAGAACGCAGACTACTTTGTAGCAGACCCTGAAATCGTCGAAAAAGCTCTTGCGGAAGCTCCAACTGATTTGGACCATTACACTCCAGAATCGCTAGTAGCCTTTACAGCAGCGAAAGAGGCACTAGAAGGAGTGGGAGCAGAAACGACACGAGCAGAAGCCAAAGAACTGATTTCTTCTCTCAAAGCCGCTCAAGAGGCCTTAGTCCATACAGAAAGCTATGCCAAAGAGTTGGCAGACAAGGAAGCTGCTGAAAAACTAGCCAAGAGCAAGGTAATTTCCATTGACGCAGGACGCAAATACTTCTCGCTAGATCAGCTGAAACGAATCGTGGACAAGGCCAGTGAGCTGGGATATTCTGACTTGCACCTCCTTGTCGGAAATGATGGCATGCGCTTCGTACTCGATGATATGACGGTTGAAGCCAATGGCAAGACTTATGCCAGCGATGACGTAAAACAGGCGCTTCTCGAAGGTACCAAGGCCTACTATGACGATCCAAATGGTCAAGCTTTGACCCAAGCAGAAATGGATGAGTTACTGGCTTATGCTAGCTCAAAAGGGATTGGCTTGATCCCGGCAGTCAATAGTCCAGGTCATATGGACGCTATCTTGGTAGCGATGGAAAAACTAGGTATCGAACATCCACAAGCGACCTTTGATACAGTTTCCAAGACAACCATGGATCTAACCAACGAAGAAGCCGTCAACTTCACCAAGGCCCTAATTGGTAAGTACATGGACTATTTCAAAGGCAAGTCTAAGATCTTTAACTATGGAACAGACGAATACGCCAATGATGCCACCAATGCCCAAGGCTGGTACTACCTCAAATGGTATGAGCTCTATGGTAAGTTTGCGGACTATTCCAACAGTCTCGCAGCTATGGCTCGTGAAAAAGGCTTGCAACCAATGGCCTTTAACGATGGCTTCTACTATGGAGACGAAGATGATGTTGCCTTTGACAAGGACGTCTTGATTTCATACTGGTCTAAAGGATGGTGGGGCTATAACCTCGCATCACCACAGTACCTAGCAGATAAGGGCTACAAATTCCTCAATACAAACGGTGACTGGTACTATGTTTTGGGGCACAGGGGAGATCAAAGCTATCCACTCGATAAAGCTATCCAACATTCAGAAACTGTTCCATTTGAACAATTAGCTTCAACCAAATACCCTGATGTGAAATTACCAGTGTCCGGAAGTATGTTGGGAATCTGGGCAGATGAACCAGCCAATGAATACAAGGAAGAAGAAGTCTTCCAGGTCATGGAAGCATTTGCCAACCACAATAAGGACTATTTCAAAGCTGACTATACGCCCCTTCGTGCGGCCCTTGCAAGTGTTCCAACAGATCTTTCCATCTATACAGAGGAATCTCGTTCAGCTCTTGCAAAAGTCTTGGATACATTGAACTGGACTGTCAGTCGTGCCCATCAAGAAAAGGTAGATGAGCAAGTGACAAGCCTAACGCAAGCTCTCAGCCAGTTGAAACCAATCACCCAAGTGGGAAGTCAAGCAGAAAATGATGTCAGAGCCTTGGTAGAAGACAAACCAAGCTTGGAAATCGTTGAAAAAGAACTAGATTTTGAAGTCGTCGAACGTACGAATCCAGACTTGGCCAAGGGTGAACGAAAAGTGGTTCAAGCAGGTGTCAAAGGCCAGAATCGTGAATTTGTTGCGGTCTCTGCTCTTGATAAGAGCCGCCAAGTGGTAGGAACAGAAGTTTCGAAAGAAGCTGTTTCTGAGATTGTGGAAGTGGGCACCAAGGAGGCAGAAGTGATCACTCCGACTCCAGGTTTACAGGATGGTCCAAGTCCTCAACCAGACTTACCTCAAGTCGATCTAGGAAGTCATCATCAAGTAAGACCAGTAGCTCCTGAAGTGAAGCCACTTGTGAATGCTCAACCAGCTCCAGTCTCTTCAGAACAAAAACCAGTGGAAGAGGCTAAGCCAGCACCGGTGCAAGACCAAACACCGTCTAGCCATCAACTTCCTGAGACTGGACAAGAGTCTATCTTAGGTTTGGCCTTACTTGGAGCTGTTCTTGGTGCAACAGGTATGGGTCTCAAAGGACGGAAAGAAGACTAATCAGCCCCCCGATTGAACTAAGTTTTTCTATTTTCCAGAGATGGAAAAGGAAAGACTTGGTTCTTTTTTTGACTTCAAAACTGTACCCGGACAGTCATGGCTTTTCTGCCTTGTTCAGCTTGGATGAACTTGATAAAATAAAAACATGACACGATACAAAGCAACTATTTCTTACGATGGAACGCTATTTGCAGGTTTCCAACGCCAACCGCATGCGCGTAGTGTACAAGAAGAAATCGAGAAGACCTTAATGCGTCTGAATCAAGGAAATCCCGTGACCATCCATGGCGCGGGCCGGACGGATGCAGGCGTCCATGCCCTTGGGCAGGTCATCCATTTTGATCTCCCTCAGCCACGGGATGAGGAGAAGCTCCGCTTTGCCCTCGATACCCAGACCCCAGAGGATATTGATTTCATCCGGGTGGAGCAAGTAGCAGATGACTTTCACTCACGTTACAAGAAGCACAGCAAGACTTACGAATTCATCGTGGATTATGGTCGCCCCAAGAACCCCATGATGCGCCACTATGCCACCCACTATCCCTACCCCTTGGATGTGGCCAAGATGCAAGCAGCCATCCAAAAGTTGGAGGGGACCCATGATTTCACTGGATTTACTGCTTCGGGTACCAGTGTGGAAGACAAGGTTCGCACGATTACAGAGGCTCGCTTGGTTGAGGACGCGGCAAATCATCGCCTTCTCTTTACCTTTTCAGGTAATGGCTTTCTCTACAAGCAAATCCGCAATATGGTGGGAACCTTGCTAAAGATTGGCAATGGACGAATGCCGGTGGAGCAAATTGACTTGATTTTAGAAAAAAAGGACCGCAATCTAGCAGGTCCTACAGCAGCGCCAAATGGCTTATATTTAAAGGAGATTCGGTATGAGTAATGAATTGATTCTAGCTATTTCAGGAAATGATATTTTTAGTGGGGGAGGTCTTCACGCTGACCTGGCCACCTATACAACCAACAAACAGCATGGCTTTGTAGCAGTGACTTGTTTGACCGCTATGACGGAGCACGGTTTTGAAGTGATTCCGGTGGATCCGACGACCTTTGCTCAACAGCTCAACTCTCTCAAGGATGTTCCTTTCTCTGCTATTAAACTCGGCCTCTTGCCAAATGTCCAAGTGGCAGACTTAGCCTTGGACTATGTCAAAGCCCATGCGGAGATTCCTGTGGTACTAGACCCTGTCTTGGTCTGCAAGGAAACCCATGACGTGGAAGTATCAGCCCTTCGAGACGAATTGATCAAGTTCTTCCCTTATGTGACCATCATCACGCCAAACTTACCAGAAGCTGAGATCTTGACTCAAAGTAAGATTCAATCGCTCGATGATATGAAAGAGGCTGCTCGTAAGCTCCATGAATTGGGAGCAGCGACTGTCGTGGTCAAAGGGGGCAATCGCCTCAACAAGGAAAAAGCCATCGATGTTTTTTATGACGGCCAAGCCTTTACCATCTTCGAAGAAGACGTTTTAGAAAAGAATAATACAGGAGCTGGTTGTACCTTTGCCTCTAGCATAGCAAGCCAGTTAGTCCAAGGGAAGGCAACCTTAGAAGCTGTCAAAGCCTCTAAAGACTTTGTCTACCAAGCCATTCAAAAATCAGATCAATATGGAGTAGTTCAATATGACCAATAAACGGACCCAAGTAATCGCGCATTTAGCCATTTTAACCGCCTTGACAGTTGTACTAGGCTATTATACTAAGTTGCCAACTCCTACCGGGATGGTGACCTTGCTGGATCTAGGTGTCTACTTTACTGCCTTTTATCTGGGACGCAAAGAAGGAGCAGTGGTCGGTGGTCTTGGTGCCTTTCTCTTGGACCTCCTCTCTGGCTATCCTCAATGGATGTTCTTTAGTCTCTTGTTTCACGGAGCTCAAGGCTATTTTGCTGGCTTTAAAGGAAAAGCCCGTTACATCGGTCTGCTTCTAGGAACGGTTATCATGGTAGGTGGTTATGCCCTAGCTTCAGCACTCTTTTTAGGAAATACCTGGGTAGCGGCCATTGAAGAGGTTCCTCATAATCTGGTTCAAAACTTCGTTGGGATGGCTCTGGGATATGCTCTGTATCATTTCTTACCAAAGAAGGGAAATTAGAAGATGGAGTTAGAGCAATTAAAAAGAGAAACCCAAGAGATCTTGCTGGATCTATTATCCAAGGCCAATCTGCATCAGGGACAAATCCTCGTATTAGGCCTGTCCACCAGTGAAGTCGCTGGCGCAAGTATCGGGAAGAACTCAAGCCTGGAGATTGGGCAAGCCATTGTAAAAACCATCCTGGATACCCTAATTCCCAAAGGGATTTACTTAGCTGTCCAAGGATGTGAGCATCTTAACCGCGCTCTGGTGGTCGAACGTGAACTAGCAGAGAAGAAAGACTTAGAAATCGTCAATGTGCTACCGAGCCTCCATGCGGGGGGTGCCGGACAGTTGGCAGCCTTCGGTTATATGAAAGACCCTGTTGAAGTGGAATACATCACAGCTCAGGCTGGTTTGGACATTGGGGATACTTCTATCGGGATGCATGTCAAGCATGTGCAAGTACCCGTTCGCCCTATCTTGAAAGAACTGGGTGGCGCTCATGTGACGGCTCTAGCCAGTCGTCCAAAGTTGATCGGTGGGGCGCGTGCTACTTACCAGGAAGACCCGCTTCGGAAGTCCTAATAGGAAGGAAACTAGTTCAGGCACGGACTAGTTTTTTTTTATTCCGGGACAATTTTTGAGATAGGAAAGAAATTTTAAATCTTTTGGTCTTTAGAAACCACTATAAAATTCCTCTAAAAAGAAGCAGTTTCCACAAAACCAAGATGCCCAAAAACTTGCATTTTCGAAGTTTTATGGTAAAATTATTAGGAATGACTATATTATTTTAAGGAGAGACAGAATGTCTGTATCATTTGAAAACAAAGAAACAAACCGCGGAGTATTGACTTTTACCATCAGTCAAGACCAAATTAAACCAGCTTTAGACCGCGTGTTTGAGTCTGTTAAGAAAAACTTGAACGTACCAGGATTCCGTAAAGGTCACCTTCCACGTCCGATCTTCAACCAACGTTTTGGTGAAGAATCACTTTATCAAGATGCTTTGAACGATCTTCTTCCAGCAGCTTATGAAGCAGCAGTAAAAGAAGCAGGTCTTGAAGTGGTTGCTCAACCAACTTTTGACGTTGTATCAATGGAAAAAGGTCAAGATTGGACATTGACAGCAAATGTTGTTACAAAACCAGAAGTAAAATTGGGTGCTTACAAAGACCTTGAAGTATCTGTAGAAGTTTCTAAAGAAGTAACAGATGAAGATGTAGATGCACGTATCGAACGCGAACGCAACAACTTGGCTGAATTGGTAATCAAAGAAGGACCAGCAGCTGAAGGTGATACTGTTGTGATCGACTTTGTAGGTTCTGTTGACGGTGTTGAGTTTGACGGAGGAAAAGGAGATAACTTCTCACTTGGACTTGGTTCAGGTCAATTCATCCCAGGTTTCGAAGACCAATTGGTTGGACACTCAGCTGGTGAAACAGTTGATGTCATCGTAACTTTCCCAGAAAACTACCAAGCAACTGACCTTGCAGGTAAAGAAGCAAAATTCGTGACAACCATCCACGAGGTAAAAGCAAAAGAAGTACCAGCTCTTGACGATGAATTGGCAAAAGACATCGATGAAGAAGTTGAAACTCTTGCTGAATTGAAAGAAAAATATCGCAAAGAGTTGGCTGAAGCGAAAGAAGAAGCTTACAAAGACGCAGTTGAGTCAGCAGCGATTGACCTTGCAGTAGAAAATGCAGAAATCGTTGACCTTCCAGAAGAAATGATCCACGAAGAAGTACACCGTGCTGTCAATGAATTCCTAGGAAACATGCAACGTCAAGGAATCTCTCCAGACATGTATTTCCAAATCACTGGTACAACTCAAGAAGATCTTCACAAACAATATGAAGCAGATGCAGCAGCACGTACTAAGACAAACCTTGTCGTAGAAGCGGTTGCTAAAGCAGAAGGCTTCGAAGCAACTGACGAAGAAGTAACTGCAGAAATCGAACAATTGGCAGCAGACTACAACATGCCAGTTGAACAAGTTCGTAGCTTGCTTTCACCAGAAATGTTGAAACACGATATTGCTGTGAAGAAAGCTGTTGAAGTGATCACAAGCACTGCAAAAGTAAAATAAAAAAGACGATCTTCCATCTTGATGGAAACAAGTTATAAGAAGAAAAGCTGAGGCCATGTGTCCCGGCTTTTCTCTTCTTATTGGCGCGGAATTTTCCTTTGACGAAAGGGGAAAATTATCGTACAATAGAGTGTAACGATAAATGATGTATTCTAGGGGTATCCTCTTTTTTAATGAAAAGAGTGTTGCCTTGAGATAAAAATGAAGGAGATCTACCTTGGAATTAGAAGTATTTGCTGGACAAGAAAAAAGTGAACTTTCAATGATTGAAGTAGCCCGTGCGATCTTAGAGTCACGTGGCCGTGATCATGAAATGTATTTCAATGACCTGGTCAATGAAATTCAAAACTACCTCGAAAAATCAAACAGTGAAATTCGTGAAGCTCTTCCCTTGTTCTATACAGAATTAAATGTGGACGGAAGCTTTATCCCACTAGGAGACAACAAATGGGGACTTCGCTCATGGTATGCGATCGATGAGGTAGATGAAGAAATCATCGCTCTTGAAGAAACAGATGAAGACGAAGAGCCTAAGAAACGTAAGAAAAAACGCGTCAATGCCTTTATGGATGGCGACGAAGACGCGATTGATTACAATGCGGATGATCCAGAAGACGAAGATGTCTACGAAGCAGATCCAGCGCTTACTTACGATGATGAAAACCCAGAAGATGAGAAGGATGAAGTGGAAGCCTATGACGCTGAAATCAATGAAATCTCACCAGATGAGTTGGATGAAGAAGTTGAGTTAAGTGACGAAGAAGACGAAGAAGAGTCTTACGAAGAAGAAGAATAATCAAAAAAAACAAGGAATTCGTTCCTTGTTTTTTTTTTTGCTTGAAGGAGGCTTCAAGGAGGAGTATAATAAGAGTGTAAGCCTGACGTAGCGCAGAAGGAGGAAGGGGATATGGACTGGATACTTGATCAAAGTTTGGTGGATTTGGGGATTGAGACAGTTGTAATAGGAGTGGCCAAACAGGTGGATCCGCAAGCTCCCTTGTCTGCAACTTTTCTAGATAAAAAGAAGGAGATGGAAGCCTGGGCCTTAAATTGTGATCTCAGCTCGGTGAAAGAGGAGGCAGTTGTACAAGGCTATATGGAATTGTTGAAGGAAGTGGGGCGTAGTGTCAAGAAGAACCCGCCGACAATTCTTGCTTTGATTAAGAATATCCAAAGTCGAGGCTTCCTTCCGACGATCAATAGTGTAATTGATATTTATAATGTTGAATGTCTTCGTTCCTTTCTAGCCATCGGAGGGCATGATTTGGATAAGATACAGGGACCAATCGAGTTTACGATTAGTCAAAGAGAGGATACCTTTTTGCCCATCTTATCAACAGAAAAGCATGTTAGTGAAACCGATCCGGTCTACCGAGATCAAGAGGGTATTATGGCCTGGCTAGATGTGAGAGATGGTGAGCGCTATAAGATGGAGGAAACTACCCGCAATGCCCTCTTTATCATCCAGGGGAATCGAGCGACCTCTGTAGAGATGCGCTTGGAAGCACTCGATCGGATCAGGGAAGATTTGGCCTCTTGCATGCCTGATTTAGAATTTGAAAAATATCTGGTTACCCCCAGTGAGACAATTCCAGTCCCTTAAAGGAAGTCCTCCTGTGATAGGGATGTGTCCTCATTTGAACAGGAGAAACAAGTGAAGCTGCTAAGGCTTTTCCTGATTTGGGAAAATCTGCAAACTTTGAAAAAAGTTTGAAAAAAATCTTGACAAGAAAGTAGAAGATTGATATACTAGTAAGGTACTCAATCGCGGGGATGGCGGAATTGGCAGACGCGCAGGACTAAGGATCCTGTGACCGCTTTAGGTCGTGAGGGTTCAAGTCCCTCTCTCCGCATCAGATAACCAAGACAGCTTCGGCTGTCTTTTTTCTTGTTCATTTAGCAGAAAGAATGCTTGAAAGAGAAGAAAACGCTTTAAAGGTTCAGGAAAAGCTAGCATTTTCAATGAAAAAGTGATAAAATAAACAATGTAAGTGGTTTAACCACAAAAAATAAGAGGAGGCCTACAACTAATGGCAATCGTTTCAGCAGAAAAATTTGTCCAAGCAGCTCGTGACAATGGTTACGCAGTTGGTGGATTTAACACAAACAACCTTGAGTGGACTCAAGCTATCTTGCGTGCAGCAGAAGCTAAAAAAGCTCCAGTTTTGATCCAAACTTCTATGGGTGCTGCTAAATACATGGGTGGTTACAAAGTAGCTCGCAACATGATCGCTAACCTTGTTGAAGCAATGGGTATCACTGTACCAGTTGCAATCCACCTTGACCATGGTCACTACGAAGATGCTCTTGAGTGTATCGAAGTTGGTTACACTTCAATCATGTTCGACGGATCACACCTTCCAGTTGAAGAAAACCTTAAATTGGCGAAAGAAGTTGTAGAAAAAGCTCACGCTAAAGGTATCTCAGTTGAGGCTGAAGTTGGTACAATCGGTGGTGAAGAAGACGGTATCGTTGGTAAAGGTGAATTGGCACCAATCGAAGATGCTAAAGCAATGGTTGCTACAGGAATCGACTTCTTGGCAGCAGGTATTGGTAACATCCACGGTCCATACCCAGCAAACTGGGAAGGTCTTGACCTTGACCACTTGAAGAAATTGACAGAAGCTCTTCCAGGATTCCCAATCGTATTGCACGGTGGTTCAGGTATCCCTGATGAGCAAATCCAAGCAGCTATCAAACTTGGTGTTGCGAAAGTTAACGTTAACACTGAGTGCCAAATCGCATTCGCTAACGCAACTCGTCAATTCGTATGTGAATACGATGCAAACGAAGCAGAATACGACAAGAAGAAACTCTTCGACCCACGTAAATTCTTGAAACCAGGATTCGAAGCAATCACAGCTTCAGTTGAAGAACGTATCGACGTATTTGGTAGCGAAAACAAAGCTTAATCTTGCTTGAAACGTTATTAACCAGAGGTTTATCCGCAAGGATAAGCCTTTTTTGGTTCTCTTATTTGGAAAAGTGTTTATTGTAAACAAAAAATGATTGCGATTCTGACAGTTTAAGGTTATAATAAACAAAAACGAAGTAAGTAGGTAGGGAATGAAAAAACAGGAAAGACTGAATGAGATTATCAATCTGGTCAATAAAGCTGGAACCGTTTATGTTCAAGACATCATGGAAAGTATGCAGGTGTCGGATATGACGGTCCGTCGGGATTTGATTGAATTGGAAAAGCAAGGTCTCCTTATTCGGGTTCGAAATGGAGCCAAAAGTAACCAATTCCTCCCATCACGGGAACTGCCCCATGAAGAGAAGTTGCTAAAGAATATTCTAGCTAAGCGTGAAGTAGCGAAGAAAGCTAGCGAACTGATAAAAGAAGGCGAGAGTATTTTCCTTGGACCGGGGACCTCTGTTGAAGTTCTTTCTGAAGCCATTAATAATAAGGAACTGCGCGTGGTGACAAATTGTCTACCGATTTTTCAAGAATTGTTAAAGAAAAAAAGTGATACCTTTAAGGTAATCCTCTTGGGAGGAGAACTCCGAGAAACCAGTCAAGCTTTTGTCGGCGAGATAACGAACACTCTCATGGAAAGAATGTACTTCCACAAGATGTTTTTTAGTGGGAATGGCATTGTGGATGGACGGGTTCTGACCTCTTCTTTTGAAGAAGCCTATACGCAAAAGTTAGCCTTAGAACGTTCTTCCGAAGCCTATCTACTGATTGACTCCTCCAAGATTGGCAAGGAAGACTTTACCTCTATCTGTTCCTTGAAAAAAGTAACTGCGGTGATAACGGACGATGCATCTGAGAAAGCACATGAAGAATTAGAGGAATATACACGTGTGATTGTATAAATAATAAACTGAAAAGAGAGAGCGATTCTCTCTTTTTTTGTTTATTACAAACAATTTAGGGCTAAAAAATAATAAAAAATAAAGAAAAATGAAAAAAATAAACAAAAAAACAGTTGACAACAAACAAAATTAGCGCTATACTGTGTTTGTGAATAACAAAACGAAGTCGAATGAAGAAAGAGGAGAACTTTCTTTGTTGACGGAAATGCAAAAAGGAGAAGCATATGGCAATTGTAGTTGGTGCGGATGCAGCAGGTATCCGCTTAAAAGAAGTAGTCAAAGAATATTTGGAAGCAGAAGGTTTCCAAGTGGTGGATGTGACAGAAGAAGGGCAAGACTTTGTGGATGTGACCTTGGCTGTTGCAAAAGAAGTCAAACAAGCAGAAGACAATCTTGGTATTGTTATTGATGCTTATGGAGCTGGCCCATTCATGGTCGCTACTAAAATTAAAGGAATGGTTGCGGCAGAAGTTTCAGATGAGCGTTCTGCCTACATGACTCGTGGCCACAACAATTCTCGCATGATCACCATGGGTGCTCAAATCGTGGGTGACCAATTGGCCAAAAATATCGCCAAAGGTTTTGTAAACGGTAAGTATGACGGCGGTCGCCACCAAATCCGTGTCGATATGCTCAACAAGATGTGCTAAGGGGAGGAGTAAAGGAATGAAAATTGCAATTGGATGTGACCATATTGTCACAAATGAAAAAATGGCTGTTTCTGAATTTTTGAAATCAAAAGGTTATGAAGTCCTTGACTTCGGAACCTATGACCACGCGCGTACCCACTACCCAATTTTTGGGAAAAAAGTCGGAGAAGCAGTAGCTAGTGGTCAAGCTGATCTTGGAGTATGTATCTGTGGTACTGGTGTTGGAATTAACAACGCTGTTAACAAGGTTCCTGGAATTCGTTCAGCCTTGGTACGCGACATGACAACGGCTCTTTATGCAAAAGAAGAACTCAATGCTAATGTCATTGGTTTTGGTGGGAAAGTAACCGGTGAATTGCTCATGTGTGATATCATTGAAGCTTTCATTCATGCAGAATACAAACCAAGTGAAGAAAACAAGAAATTGATTGCCAAGATTCAACATTTGGAAACGCATAATGATCACCAAGAGGATGCAGACTTCTTCACAGAATTCCTTGAAAAATGGGACCGTGGGGAATACCACGACTAAGAGGTGAGTCTATGATTTTAACGGTAACCATGAACCCTTCAATCGACATTTCCTATCCATTAGAAACCTTACACTTGGATACGGTCAATCGAGTTGACAAGGTAAGCAAAACCGCAGGAGGGAAGGGTCTCAATGTCACACGGGTCCTTGCAGAGATTGGAGATCCTGTCTCGGCAACTGGTCTGATTGGTGGTTCAACAGGCCAATTTATCTTGGACCATCTGGATCAGGAAATCGGCAAAGAATTCTTTGAAATTCAAGGGGAGACCCGGAATTGTATTGCGATCCTTCACGAAGGACAACAAACTGAAATCCTGGAAAAAGGTCCGTCTGTTTCTGAAGAAGAAGGGCAAGCCTTTCTTGATCACTATGAAGCCTTGCTTCCAGATGTAGCAGTCGTTGCTATCTCAGGTAGTTTACCAGCTGGTTTACCAGTTGATTATTATGTGAAATTAGTCGAGCGCGCTAAGAAGGCAGGAAAACCAGTCGTTCTTGATTGTTCAGGTGCTTCCCTGGAAAAAGCTCTAGCAGCACCTGTAAAACCAACGGTGATTAAACCCAATCGCGAAGAATTATCTCAACTCTTAGGACGGGATGTTTCAGCTGATTTTGAGGACTTAAAAGAAGTATTGAAAGACCCACTGTTTGAAGGAATCGAATGGATTATCGTCTCCTTAGGTGGAGATGGTGCCTTTGCCAAACACGGAGACAGCTTCTATAAGGTCGATATTCCAAAAATTGAAGTGGTCAATCCAGTGGGATCTGGAGATTCAACTGTGGCTGGGATTTCTGCTGCCCTCAGTAGCGGAAAAGATGACGTGGCTCTCTTGACCCATGCTATGGTCCTAGGGATGCTAAATGCCCAAGAAAAGATGACAGGGCATGTCAATATGGCCCACTACGATGATTTGTATCAGAATATAATTGTAAAAGAGGTATAAGATGGTATTAACAGAACAAAAACGCAACTTTTTAGAAAAATTGAGCACCAAAGAGGGTGTGATCTCAGCCTTGGCCTTTGACCAACGTGGTGCCTTGAAACGCCTTATGGCTCAGTACCAAGACACAGAACCAACCGTGGCGCAAATGGAAGAATTGAAGGTCCTAGTAGCTGAAGAATTGACACCATTCGCATCTTCTATGCTCTTGGATCCTGAGTATGGACTTCCAGCGACTAAGGTCTTGGATGCAGAAGCAGGTCTCTTGTTGGCTTATGAAAAAACAGGCTACGACACTTCTAGCACTAAACGTCTGCCAGACTGCCTCAACCTTTGGTCAGCTAAACGCATCAAAGAACAGGGTGCAGATGCAGTGAAATTCTTGCTCTATTATGATGTGGATAGTGCAGATGAACTTAACCAAGAAAAACAGGCCTACATTGAACGCATCGGTTCAGAATGTGCAGCAGAAGAAATTCCATTCTTCCTTGAAATCTTGGCCTATGATGAAAAAATCGCGGATGCAGGTTCTGTAGAATATGCGAAAGTAAAACCTCGTAAGGTCATCGAAGCTATGAAAGTCTTCTCAGACCCACGCTTCAACATTGATGTCTTGAAGGTAGAAGTGCCAGTTAATGTCAAATACGTTGAAGGCTTTGGCGATGGAGAAATTGTTCATAGCCGTGAAGAAGCTGCTGCCTTCTTTAAAGAACAAGAAGAAGCAACCAAGCTTCCATACATCTACTTGAGTGCAGGTGTTTCTGCCAAACTCTTCCAAGAAACCTTAGTCTTTGCCCATGAAGCAGGCGCGAACTTTAACGGGGTCCTTTGTGGCCGTGCAACTTGGGCTGGATCTGTAGAAGCCTACATCAAGAATGGGGAAGAGGCAGCTCGTGAATGGCTCCGTACCGAAGGTCGTCGCAACATTGAAGAGCTCAACCAAGTCTTAGACCAAGTCGCAACTTCTTGGAAAGAGCGTATTTAACAGTGTAGACCACTCCTTTAACGATGGTCGTTCGAATTTCCTTGAAGAGCCCAGAGAATACAACGATAAACAGCTATTTGTTAGAAAAAAACAAAAAAGTTAAAAAGTTGTTAAGAAAGGGTTTACAAAAACAAAAGCGTGTGCTATACTTAATCCATAATTGAATACAAGGTGAGTGTTAGTAAGTTAGATTACGCATGATCACAGATGAATTAGGGAAGACTCTCTCTAATCTCATTTGTGATCATTTTTTATACCTCAAACCTTGAATAAACTAGCAAGGAGAGTACCATGTATCGGATTTTAAATCCACTTAATCACAATGTTGCTCTGGTGAGGAATGACAAAGGGGAAGAACTGATTGTCATTGGAAAAGGAATCGTTTTTGGGAAAAAGAAGGGTGACCTAGTCCCTAAAGAAAAGGTAGAAAAGCTCTTTCGGATGAAAACAGAGGAATCCCGAGAGAACTTTATGACCCTGTTAAAAAATGTTCCATTAGACTTCATCACAGTGACCTACGAGATGATCGATTACTTGAGCAAAAAGTATCACTACCCCGTTCAAGAATATATCTATGTGACCTTGACCGACCACATGTTTTGCTCTTACCAGGCAGTGACCCAAGGCAGGTATAAGGAAAGTAATCTTTTGGATATCTCAGAGAACTATCCAGTGGCTTTTGAGATTGCCAAAGAGGCAGTAGACATCTATCGGGAGAAGCTCACAACTAGCTTCCCTGAAGATGAGGTCACTCGTATCGCCTATCATTTCATCAACGCAGAAGGTGAAAATGGAGCGGAGGTCGTGGATTCCATGGACCAGCGCAAAGAAATCTTAAAAGGTGTGGAAGAGGTTTTGGATAGTTATTCAATCAAACGAACCGAGACCAACAACAACTTTTATGATCGTTTCATGATTCATCTTAACTACTTCTTGGATTACCTGGATCGCAATCGGGATGATAATCAATCGCTTCTAGATATGGAGGAACATATCAAAAGCTCCTATCCCAAAGCCTTTGAGATTGGTTCCAAGATTTATGATGTGATTTCTAGGGAGACCGGGGTTGACTTGTACAAGAGTGAACGAGTCTATCTGGTCTTGCACATTCAACGCTTATTGTAACAACTTTTAAAAATTAAGAAATTCAAATTGGAGGAATTGGTCATGACCAAAGAAGAAATGACACTATTAGGTTTTGAGATCGTTGCGTATGCAGGGGATGCTCGTTCTAAACTCTTGGAGGCCCTCAAGGCGGCTGAGAAGGGTGACTTCGCTCAAGCGGAAAGCTTGGTAGAAGAAGCAGGAAGCTGTATCGCAGAGGCTCACAAATCTCAAACAACTATGCTAGCGCAAGAAGCAGCAGGAGAAGACCTCCCCTACAGCATTACCATGATGCATGGGCAGGACCACTTAATGACAACAATCCTATTAAAAGATGTGATTCATCATCTCATTGAACTATACAAAAGAGGAGCAAAATAATGCATAAATTAATTGAATTGATTGAGAAAGGAAAACCTTTCTTCGAGAAGATTTCTCGCAATAAATATTTGCGTGCCATCCGTGATGGGTTTATCGCAGGGATGCCAGTCATCTTATTCTCATCTATCTTTATCTTGATTGCCTATGTTCCAAATGCATGGGGCTTCCATTGGTCAAAAGAAATTGAAAACTTCTTGATGACACCTTATAGCTATTCGATGGGAATTCTGGCTTTCTTCGTAGGTGGAACTACAGCCAAAGCTCTGACAGATTCTGTCAACCGTGACCTACCTGCAACAAACCAGATCAACTTCTTGTCAACCATGTTGGCTTCTATGGTTGGATTCCTTTTAATGGCAGCTGAACCAGCGAAAGAAGGAGGTTTTCTGACTGCCTTTATGGGAACAAAAGGTCTTTTGACAGCCTTTATCGCAGCCTTTGTCACTGTTAATGTTTATAAGGTCTGCGTGAAAAATAATGTGACTATTCGCATGCCAGACGAAGTTCCACCAAATATCTCTCAAGTATTTAAAGACTTGATCCCATTCACTGTATCTGTTGTTCTCCTTTATGGACTTGAATTGATTGTGAAGGGAAGTCTGGGTGTAACAGTAGCTGAATCTATTGGTACCCTCCTTGCGCCTCTCTTCTCAGCAGCAGATGGCTATCTTGGAATCACGCTTATTTTTGGTGCGTATGCTTTCTTCTGGTTTGTGGGAATACACGGCCCTTCTATCGTAGAGCCTGCGATTGCAGCGATCACTTACGCAAATATCGATGCCAACTTGGCCCTATCTCAAGCTGGCCAACATGCAGATAAAGTCATCACATCTGGTACTCAAATGTTTATCGTTACCATGGGTGGTACTGGTGCGACCTTGATTGTTCCATTCCTCTTTATGTGGTTGTGTAAATCAGAACGGAACCGTGCAATTGGACGTGCTTCTGTTGTTCCTACATTCTTCGGTGTAAACGAACCAATCTTGTTTGGTGCACCTATCGTATTGAATCCGATCTTCTTTATTCCATTCATTTTTGCACCAATTGCCAACGTTTGGATCTTCAAATTCTTTGTTGATACCTTGGGAATGAACTCCTTCACGGCTAACCTTCCATGGGTTACACCTGGACCTTTGGGGATTGTCCTTGGTACAAACTTCCAAGTTCTCTCCTTCATCCTTGCGGCTCTTCTAGTAGTAGTAGACGTGGTTATTTACTACCCATTTGTGAAGGTGTACGATGAGCAAATTCTTGAAGAAGAGCGCTCTGGTAAAGCAAATGATGATTTGAAAGAAAAAGTTGCTGCAAACTTCAATACTGCTAAAGCAGACGCTATTCTTGAAAAAGCAGGTGTTGAAGATGCACCAGCTGAAAATACAATTACAGAAGAAACCAATGTTTTGGTTCTCTGTGCAGGTGGCGGAACTAGTGGACTTCTTGCCAACGCTTTGAATAAAGCTGCTGCAGAATACAATGTTCCTGTGAAGGCTGCTGCAGGTGGTTACGGTGCTCACCGTGAAATGTTGCCAGAATTTGACCTTGTTATCCTTGCCCCTCAAGTAGCTTCAAACTATGAAGATATGAAGGCTGAAACAGATAAACTAGGCATCAAATTGGCGAAGACAGAAGGTGCTCAGTACATTAAATTGACACGCGATGGACAAGGTGCTCTAGCCTTTGTTCAAGCTCAATTCGATTAACGATAGGGACTGTGAAACAGTCTCCTATCGTAACGGAAATCGCTATGGCGATTTTCCTAATCGACTTGTTAATTCGTCGGTAAAAATATATCGTTTTTACCTCCTCATGTCACAATTCGGTGGCTTGGAACAAGAAGTGAGATGGAGATGGATGGCTCACTAACTCCTCTCCCCTCACTTTTCATTATATCCAATCAAGAAATAGGTGAAAAAATGACAAAAACACTTCCTAAAGATTTTATTTTTGGAGGGGCAACGGCTGCCTATCAAGCAGAAGGAGCTACCTATACTGACGGAAAAGGACCAGTTGCTTGGGACAAATACTTAGCTGATAACTATTGGTATACAGCAGAACCAGCAAGCGATTTCTACCATAAATATCCAGTAGACTTACAGTTGGCTGAAGAATATGGCGTAAACGGAATTCGTATTTCTATTGCTTGGTCACGTATTTTCCCAACTGGCTATGGTGAAGTCAATCCAAAAGGGGTAGAATTCTATCATAAGTTATTTGCAGAATGTCATAAACGTCATGTAGAACCATTCGTAACTCTTCACCACTTTGATACTCCTGAAGCTCTTCACTCAAACGGAGACTTCTTGAATCGTGAAAATATCGAACACTTCGTAGATTATGCTGCTTTCTGTTTTGAAGAATTCCCAGAAGTCAACTACTGGACAACCTTCAATGAAATCGGCCCAATCGGTGATGGTCAATACTTGGTCGGTAAATTCCCACCAGGTATTCAATATGACCTTGCCAAAGTTTTCCAATCACACCACAATATGATGGTTTCTCATGCACGTGCTGTGAAATTGTATAAAGACAAAGGGTATGAAGGTGAAATTGGAGTTGTGCACGCTCTTCCAACTAAGTATCCGTTGGATCCAGAAAATCCAGCAGACGTTCGGGCGGCTGAATTGGAAGATATCATCCACAACAAATTTATCTTGGATGCTACTTACCTTGGACACTATTCCGATAAAACCATGGAAGGTGTAAACCACATTCTTTCAGTTAATGGTGGTGAGTTGGATCTTCGAGACGAAGACTTTGTGGCACTTGAAGCAGCTAAAGACCTGAATGACTTCCTTGGAATTAACTACTACATGAGTGATTGGATGGAAGCATTTGATGGTGAAACTGAAATCATCCACAATGGTAAAGGGGAAAAAGGAAGCTCTAAGTACCAAATTAAAGGTGTTGGTCGTCGTG
>NZ_JAPJPF010000033.1 GCF_030825805.1 Streptococcus sp. | reverse complement strand
GCTTGCTTCATCATATTTTGCATATTCATCATAATGTTTTCTAGATTCCTTTCGTATCAAGGGTTTATACCCTATTGTTTTATTTTTACTGCCCACTTCTGCCCATTTTTTTAAAAATCGTCAAATGCGTTAGCGACTTCTTTTTGTTGTGATGGGAACAAATGTGAGTAGATATTTATTGTTGTATTGATAGAACTATGTCCTAGTCGTTTCATTAGAGTAAAAAAGATATAATCCTTTCCTTCTCCTCTCCTCAATCCTTGATTTATCAAAAAGGCTACATGCGAATGCCTAAAATCATGGTTTCGGATCAATTTGAAATCTTCTGGCAATCTTTTCTTGAATGTCGCTCTAAAGTTAGAGACATTCGGAGCAGTCATAGGTTCCCCTGAAAATTGGAAAATCTGCAAATCATCTGTTGAATCAGTTAGCTTAGATAGTCTCTGACTTTGTACTGACTTCCAGGTTTTCAACTCATCCACAAAAGCTTTATGGATGTAGATTTCTCTATTTGATTGAGTTGTCTTTACAGATCCAATATGTGTTTTTCCATTGCGATAATAGGCTGACTTACGGATTTTAATATATCCCTCGTCAAGAAAAACATCTCTCCAAGTTAAGGCAAGTGCCTCCCCCATACGAATTCCCGTAAACATGAGTACACGATACAGAAGTTTAAAAGGATACTCACTTTCTTCAAAATAAGATTCAAACTTCTTGAATTGTTCAGGAGTATAATAAGACATTTCTTTATGCTTTTCTGGAAGCTTCCGAATAGCATCACATGGATTATCTTGTCTAAATCCTTTCGAAATAGCAATATCAAACAACTTATGAACAAAAATCATTTGTTGGTTAATATGCGTAGGTGTAAGTGTTCCACCTTTTACACTAGGCTGTTCAATTAACCAATCTCGATATTTTTTTACATCTTGAATAGTAACTGAAGACATATCAGCATTTTCAAAGAATCGCGATACATATTGGGTATAGTATGAGTTCTGAGTATCTATTGTACCTCTTTTATTTCCACGAAGCTCATCTTCTTCTTTTAACATTACATAAAGAGAGGAAATGGTGAGTTTTTTTGTATTCTGTATCTGATTTAACTTATGGATACGGTAATAAGCCTCATATTCCTCTGCTTCTTTTTTCGTTAAAAAATTAGATTTGCGGTGTCGTATACGTTTGCCAGTTAAGGAACTTTTACCATCACTAATATCAACTAGCCACAGTCCATCGTCCTGTTTTATTACCGCCATGCTATTTTTCTCCTTCAGTCATGACAGCGCTTTGAAGGTTCCCCTCAATTATATCATTTTTTAATTGTATTTGAAAACCAAGAATGGATTCAACTGTAATAATTGGTACACGTCCAATACGTTTATTTTTATACCATTCAAATCCTTCTTGTACAAGCTGGCTCTTTGCTTTTCGTATTAATTTACTAGCTTGAGTTTCGGAATATCCAATCAATTCCATTAAATCATTTTTATCTACAACTTGAATCATCTATATCTATTCCTTTCTAATGTCCAATAACATAAGTAAATTGTTTGGCAGTTTCTGCGTCAAAAGTACGGTAACTAATGATCCCTAATCCTTTAACATTACACTCTGAGACAAGAATTGAACCATCTGATTTGACTTGCTCCACAAATGAAACATGTCCGTATATTGGATCAGCTCCAGCTTGGCCAGGGCTAAATGATAGAGCAGAGTGTTCTGTTGGTGTATGGGTTGTTGTGAAACCTGGCTTATTCATCCATTGTCCACCATTTCCCATAAATGGATCAAAGTTGACTCCGACTTGTTTTCCACGATTGAAGACATACCAGGTACATTGTCCCCAAGGATAGGTACTAGTGATATATCCTGTGGTATCAATAGCTGTTGTCAAACTATAACCTACAGGTATATCATTTGAAGTTATTCCTCCACCATCTCTAGTTTTTCCTGTAGTTTGTTCAGGAGCTTTTGGTGTTCCTCCATGTTCATCAATGAAAGTATCCAGTTTTTGCATGGTTTCGGCACGTCTTTTTCCTGATCCTGTGGTATCTGTGAAATAGACTCCACCATCAGTTGCTGGATTGAGTGTTCCATTCGCAAACTTTTTAGCCTTATCATCTTGAATTTTGAAAGTTTGGTTTTTATTTCCAATGATGGTTTGTTGGGTTAGTCCGACAACAGCAATCTCATCATTAAAATTACTGGCATATTCTGGATTGGAGTCATAAGCTCCAAAACCAAACATATTGGCTCCAGGATTAGTGGCTACCCCAGCAGTTCCAAGGGAACTTTCATTCAGTGCGATCGCAACGATTCCACGGACATCAAGATTAGATTTAGCTTCCCATTCGAGGAGCTTTTTCCCATTAATTCGGTTCTTATCATAGGAGATTCCTAACGTATCTAAAAAGCCATCTAATTGCTCTGCTGTAATACCGAAGCGATGAACCAGTAGGTTGTGAGTATAGGGATCTCCATCTGACCAGTGATCCGCATAAGTCACTCCATTTTGGGATTGGGGTGAGCCATTCGTTCCACCACCTCCGACAGCTCCCATAAGGATAATGATAATGAGGACTGGTAGAAAAAGAGGAATGAGACCAGCTAATAGAAACCATTTTAGTTTTTTCATCGAATCTCCTTTCTAGTTAATGTCTTATATAAGCAGTGAACAAGACAGTCCCAAAACGCCATTTAGCATCTAGAACGACTGAATAGGACTTGGCCTGTAAGATAATTTGGTCTTGCTCTTGTTCTGTGACTGGAAATAAAAGAAGGAAATCGACTGAGCGTTTTCCTTCTTGGTAGGCCTGATAAAGAGTTTCTTCAAGAACTCTTGGAAAAGAAGTTCTTGAGCGTATTTTGGTATTCATATCATTCTCCTCTGAGTTGTTTTAATCGTTCTGTTAATCGGTCTCTTCGTTCAATATTGGCTCTCAATTTATCATCTCGTGTCATGGTTTTCCTATAAGCACGAGTGAAGGCATTCGATCCTTGGGCTTTATACATGGCTTGAGGATCTTTATATTCCTCTAATTTGTGCTCAATACTATTAATGCGGAGCTGTTTAAATGGAGAAATCCATTCTTCTTTAAGAGTTTGAAATTCCTCGTTTGAACTTGGTATTGGCTCCACTGTGATTGGGGATTCCATTGAACGAATTGGTGTCTTTTCTTCAACGGGGTTAACCCCTTCTAGCGTTGGCTTTGTTTTCGGAATGCTTGGTTCTGGAGCATCTGGACTTGTTGGCGTCTCAAGTGTTTCTGCTGGGAGCACTTCATCAGGTTGGTGCTCTGATTCCTTATTGGTAAAGAAAGAACCAACATTTTGGAAATGACTCTTGGCATTCATCACCATTCCAGCTCCGAAACCAGCACCTGCTAAGGCAAAGTTTCCAAGGTGTTGAGCAGATGAAAGACTTCTCGATGGTACTTGTGAAGCCACCTCTCTGGTCTTTGTGACTCCTTTTTCAACTTTGTTTCCAATATCATTCGCAACCATTCGTGCTTTAGATCCTAGAATGAATTGGATCAACTCAGCTTTGTATTTCCATAGAAGGAAATAGACGAGTCCTTTTGATACAACTGAAATGAGTAGTTTAAAGACAAGGCCAAAGATGATCAAGGATGGAAGTGTTTTAAGGATGCCATCAAAACCTGTAATGACAATGTTTTCTATCATTTTTTCAATGTAGAAAACTAAAAGAGTTAATAGACTCGTGATAGCTGGAAAAAGCAGCCCACCAAACATGACTTTCAGAACTCCAAAAATCAGATCCTGCATTCTTGGCACAAAAGACATCAAAAGCACAATCGGAAAGAGCAGGATCATCATCAAGACGAGTGTTTGCGCGATGACGTTTAACATCTGAATCAAAATAACCGGTATCGCTAATACGAAGGCTTCACAGATTTTGAAGATGACATAAAACATGCGAGTAAAGATGAAGTCAGGCATAGCTGAAACCCAACGGTTCTTTTCACCATCATCATTGGCTCCATTTCCTAGTTCATCTAGATATTTATTGCGATCTTTCGATTTAACCGCTTTAAAGTTTCCATTCTTATCGCCTGTTCCTAATACCTTACTATCGTCAAAAGTCTCTTGTTTCCCATCTTGGCTATTCTTATATTTCCCATTTTCTTGACCTGTATTGACAAAGACATAGGCTTTATAAGAAGTTTCTGCAATATAGCTATCTGCCATGGAATCGCCAATTTTAATGGATTTATTATTACCATACTCCACCTTGATATTCGTGATATTTTTAGTGACATCTTGGGAAACATGGTGAATGGTATCTAGTAGATACAGACCACCTGAAGTTCCAGCAATTGTCCCAAAATAACCAAAGCCAAGGATGAGTACCAGAAAGACATGAAGTAGAGTCCTTGAAAAAGCTCCTTTCGAAAAGAAAAACTGATAAAAGAGATAGAAAGCTAGGATTAGAAGCAACATTGAAACGAGTGATTGTTTTGCGACTCCGCCAGAACTTGAACCGATGAATCCTTTCCAGATATTCATCGCTCCATTAAATACATAGTTCTTGTAGTTGGAGTAGAGATCAATCTTTTCAAGAATTCGAATCAGCAAAGAAAAGAAGCCCACCACTGCGTTTAGAATGAAAAAGAAGAAGTTGACGAAAAGCTCATTAATCAGAACCCAAGCCCCGTTAAAGGAAGCGAATCCAGTCGGCTCCATATAGGACTTGAGAGAGAAGATATCGACTCCTCTTAGTTTGTCAAAAGCTTCTTGCATGGATTCACCTCCTAACTAGCGTATTTATTTTCAAGGCTTGATGATACTGTAGCTTTCATTGGTTTTAGAAGCATATCAATATCTTCAAAGATGTTGTGTACGGAAATCATATTGAGATTGCCATACACGTCATAGTATAGGCATTGGCCAGAGATCATATTGTCAATCCATTCGAGATTGCTTTCAGTGACTTCTAGATTGACGTGTTTTAAGATATCTTCTCGCTCAGACTTTTCATAAAAAGCAAAGATAGTCCCGAACCCCGTTGTATCATCGTCATTTTCTGCATCATGTACAGATTGAGTAATCAGTGCCAAGGTATTGTTTTTGGAGCGTCCAATCCGACGCATATTTTTGATAACGGCTTTTCCTTCTGCAGACTTCATAAGAATCCAAGCTTCATCAAAGAACTCAATGGTATCTTCATTTTCATTTCGTTCTCCAAAGTGGGTACAGAAGGCTCCAAGCGCAAACATGAGAGCAATAGAGTTGCGTTCATGATCTGAAATTTTTGTGGAATCGTCCTTTGGTAGTTTGAGGTTATTGACCTCTAGGATGGTCACCCGTGATTCATAGTTAAGTCCTTGAGTGGTTCCATCTGAAAAGGCTAGTTCCAAGATAGAGTTTGTGACAATTGAAGTCAGATAACGACCAACCGAAGCGATTTCAGAAGAAGTGGAGTCTCTCAGCACTTTTAGGACATGTTTAAAGCCGACTTTCTCACCAGCGACTCGTTTTTCTACAATCGCATTAATAGCTTCTGTGATCGCTGTTTTTTGATCCATTGTGACATCATCTACGGCTTGTAGTAGAAACTCAAGCATGTTTTTTGCGACCTCTACAGCCTGTTCTTTATCCAAAACAACAATAGGATCTAAAACTCCGTGGTTTGATGGAAGCGAGCTATCTAGTGTTACAAAGTTAAAGTTCTCAATCTGTTTCTTGCGTTCAGGATAGAGACGTGCAAATTCAGGTGAGTTGATCACTTCTTGGTAGTGATTTCTAAGTTCACGTTTAGGGTCGATATAAAGGGTTTTAACATTTTGTAAAGCCACACTTAAAAAGATGATCTGAGCGAGGAAAGATTTTCCTTGACCTGTCGCACCCGTAATAATGATGTGTGGGTTCTTGGTAATCTTTCCAGCGATATCTTCCTTATTTCCTACTGTCGCATTGTAGAGGACAATGTTCTTTGAGGAATCAATAGCTTTAGCGATATTGTCCCAACGACCTGTCCAGTTGTCTACTCGGCCGATATACCAACCGATACGGTTTCCAGAAGAGGTATTGGTGAAGGGCATGAGTTCTGAAAAGCCACGAGCTGTGACCATATGAGTCCAGGTGCGAGTTTTCTTTTGGAGGTTTTCTCCATAGAGTAGAGCTTGAAAGAGATAAGGTCCGTCTTGAGAGGCTTCGCTAATTTCGACTCCCATATCATCAAAGTAGTTCAAAACCACTTGCCTTCTTTGTCGTAGTTGGTTCACACTAGAAGCGGAGACGATAAGATAGGCCCCATATTCAATGATATCTTCCTTGTTTCCGACTTTCTTCATTAAGTCTTTTAGGGAGATGGAACCCATGATGATCTCGTCTTGTTGGACAGTATCGGTATTTTCTGCCTCCTCCATGATATTCCGATAACGTGTATTCGAGCGTCCCATTCGACCTTTGATCTTACCGGTATCAATGAATTCTGCCTTGATCCGTAGTTCAACGGGGAAGTTCAAACGTTGGATAAATTCTCCAAGATGAAAACCGTTGAATTGAACAGGAAATTTACCTACAGGAAGAATAGTTACAAAGGAAGATCCATAAGGGCTTTCTAGCTTGAGGAAGCCACCTTTTAGAACTTTGATCAAGGTATCCGTGATATTGAATTGAGCACGATTGGCCAGTACCTCTTTCTTGTAGTGAGGGATATAGCGGAGGTATTGCATCCGCTGGTAATAAAAGAGTTCTTCATTGGATAACCGTTTTGCCCGAAGGACAGAGAAGGCTTGGAAAATAGTGAATTCATCACTTTTATAGTCTTCATACCAAGTGGGACTTAATTCATATTCATAGCCCAGACCCTTGGCTATTTTTTCAGTGAATTCATTAAAGCTCTCATAGGCCAAGTCTTTAACGGTAGCTCCGTGATTTTGTTTGCGTAAAGTCACTCCTACGACCCAGTCAAACTGATATGGAATTTCCATTTCATCTGTTAGGCGATCCACTGTGTAGAGAAGAAGTTCTTCTCCTAGATCACGACTGTCATCTGCTAGAGCATCTGAAAAGTCCCGCATTTTCTCTTCTAAGAGATAGTCTTTAGGGATCAGAGATATTTCAAAGAACTTGTTTTTCTGGAGCTTCTTCATCATTTGAGCAACAGTGATTTTATGTTTGCCCTTTTTTTCATCATCTGTAATGGTGATGGGAGTGTTTGGAATACGATAATAAGCAACGACTGTTTGATCTTTTTTGAGAGCTAGATTTTCATTTGTTTCCCTAATAGGATAGGTTAAAGTAATACTCATAGGTCCTCCTTTTCTATAGATTTGTTTTTTCAAAGACAATTTCTTCTACAGGCTCTATTCGATCTTCGTGGTAGATAGCTTTTTTGTTTAGCTTAAAATCCCAGAAGTAAATCAGGTAATCTCCGATAAAGACGTGCATCTTTTTACCGTGAGGCTCGTATTCAGTATAGAACTTGGCCAATTTGTAAGGGAGATACCAATAGAGCAAGAGAGAAATTGAGTGAGTGATTTTTGCGAGTGGCACAAAGATAAACCCTCCAAAGAGTAACATGGCCACAAAGACGATGATAAAGACAATGAAAAAGGACAACTGCATGGGTGTCGCAAAGTACCATAGTCGAGTGCCCTTTTTTGTCTTGATTTCTTGGATCCAATAAGGAGCATTTAGGCCCTTACTGTAATCATAAAGTCTTTCTTCATTCATACTTAAAGTCCTGATTCAATACCGAAGAGTCGCAGGAACCAGCCGACTGCTTTTAGGATATCTTGTCCTTTCGCAATTGAAACAATAACGGCATAGAAACCAACGACAGAGAAGAGTTGAAGCCAAGAGCTGTTCCGCCAAGCCTTGATCGCTAAGAGCACGGCAATGGCTGTCAGGATCCAAATTCCATCGCCCTGGAGGAAGGTTCGTAGATTGTCTGTATTCATAGAGTTCTCCTATTCTTTATCATTTGCATAGTTCAGTGGAATGGTGTGTTCTAGTTTTGTGACATAGTAGGTCTTTTCTTTTTCTGAGAGGGTAAAGGTGAAGTTTTCCGAGTGAGTGGTACCTCCTACCTCAAAGGTTGCTTGGACATAAGCAATTAGATTTTTTCCATCTTTTTTAAGATAGGTATAATCAATCGTTTTGAAGGTGGTATTGGCTATAATATCCACATCCTTAGCAATCAGATTAAGGTTATCTTGGTTAGTAGTATAGTTGGTAAAGAAGACTTTGAGGAATTTTTCAACTTTTTTACGCTGACCATCTGAAAAGTGATCGTTAGCGGTTAATTGAAGCTGATCGTCTTCGCTAAAGTGTCCAGCTTGTGAGGATTCAATGGCAGAAAACCAAGGAAGGCCAGAAATATAATATTTCCCATCTTTTTCATCAAATGGAATATTGAAACCTGTCACGATTTCTTTTTCTTCCGTGTTATTGTCCCGACGGATAGTCTCCTTGTATTTGATCTTATAGGTCGCAACCTTTCCTTCTACAGTTACTAACTGAGAGTAGAGAAGTTCACTAGGATTTCGAACTTGACCTTGGGCTTTCACATCAGGAATGAAGTTGTAAAAGCTATTTAGGTAATCCACTTGAGCTTGTTGTTTGTCTCCTTCTTGTGGAAGGGTGAAATAAGCATAGACATAGTCATTCAGGTAATACTGGAGTTTGTAGTCGTATTTTCTACTCGACTCCATTGGCTGTGCCTCTTGTTTTTTAGTAGCCTCCACTTGAGCTTGTAGTGTTCCTACCTTATTTGAGAGTGTGATAGCACGAACAGATCCTAAGAAACCAACAAAAAGGAGGAAAGAAATTCCTCCTATGACTGCGATATTGACGGTCTTTTTATTGGTGACTTTTAGTTTTGGTGGACCTCCTTTTTTCTCTACCTTTTTAAAGTGTGAGAGATATTCTTTTGCTTGAAGCAAATAGCGTTTAGCTTTATCCATAGATCCTCCTTTTAGAGAGTAGCGAGTTCAATGAGCTTTGAGCCTTTTGCATAGAGGCGCTTATTTGCTTTTTCGATCTCGCCATTAATGTAATAGTAGCCTCGTAGCTCAGTTTGGAGTTGTTCGATCAAGTCAGGTTTTAGGTCTTTAGCTTCTTCTTTTTTTAAGAGACTATTTAATTCTCCAGCTTTGGTCCAAGCCTCTCTGTGATCTTTCTTTTTAAGTAATTCTCCCAGTTCATTCGTGACTTGAGAGACTTTTTTTTCAAAAATAGTTTTAGTGGCCATTTCAATTTCCTTTCTAAATGTTTCTTGATTGTCTTTGATGGTCTTTTGGATATAAGTAATGAGTGAGGGGCGCATTTTTTTATTTACGCTCAACACTTGACCATCTAGCGTGAAACAGGCATGTTCATAGTTATAGAACCCTCTACTATCTGGAAGATCTTCTGTACATCTGCCTGCACATTCGTAGTAGAAGTCTTTGCCCTTTCGTAAGAGGATATACATATTCCAGAATTCATGTTCTGGAAGAAGTAAAAAGTCAGCTTGATAGATCTTCTTTAACATCTCAAGAAGCCTCAAGCAGATCATCGTAGCCTAGAGCTTGGTAGATAAAATCTGAATCAAACCAGAGCCAGTCATTGATTTGTCCTTCTGTTGGAGTATCGCCAGAGAAGATATCTTCACAAATGACGGTTAGAGTATCTACTCCACCACGTTCACGGACAGTGTTCAAGGTGGTTAGTCCACCAGACCAAGCTTTAAAGTTTTCTAGTGAATTGATTTGAACTTTGTATTCCATATAGTTTTTCCTTTCTAGTGTTCATAGTGTTTATTGGCTTTGAGAAGTCGTAACATGGCTTTTCCTCGATCTGTTATTTCTCCACTATTTTGAATCATCTTCATGTATTCTGTTTGGAGGATCTTGTCTGCTTCAGTGACTAGTGCAAGGGAGTTAGCAACTTGATAGGTCAGCCAGCGAATCGTTCGCTCAATACTGTAAGGTTGTGGGTTAGTTGAGAGTTTTAAGGGTTCGATCCCTCCGAAGAGCCGTTGCCATTTTTCATCGGGTTTATAGGCTCCAAAACGAGTAACTCCATCATAGACTTGGATTTCTTTATTGATGATGCCTCGTGCGATTTCTCCGAGATCTACACCATTGATGTATTCCTCCACAATGCCTTGAGCTTTCTGATCTGAAAATCGCAATTCATAGCGATTCCAGATACCAAAAATCTCCAAGGATTCGTCCAAGGAGATGTTTTCCATTCGAGCTATTTCATAGCGCTTTTCATAAAAGTTGAAGTAGAGTTGACTTTGACGGCTCCCAAAGTAAATGGACAAGCCGTGATTAGCTTCCATGTCTTCATTATCTGTGAAAGATCCACCACCCGTGATATTCCATTTCTTGATCGTATCTAGAACAATCTCTTTGGAATAGAGCTTATCAATCAGTTTTGGAATTTGAATTTGTTCGTCCTCGTGACCGTAACCCTTATAGAGTTCATCTAGAGCAATATCGAGTCGCTTCACCCGAACATCTTCATAGGAATAAAGAATGTTTTGAAGAAAGATCTGCCAAGTGATCCCCTTGTCTTCTAGAAGTAGTTCTAACTCACGGCATCCTTGCCCGGATAGTTGAAGACAAGTTTGGTAGTCATTGGTCACAGACTTATCAAAGAAATCAAAAATCCAGATATTCCCTCGTTGCCACAAGTGGGTATAGTTCATAAGACGGGTTTCTTGGTCTGTAAATTCGCTAAGGTGGCAGTGAAGGAAGTTTTCACAGAAAGCGTCTAAATCTTTTAATCGAGGAAAGGTCAATCGGAGATAGTCGATCTGAGCCCGAAGACTGTTTTTATCGCAATCTTTATAGTAACCAAGTTTTTCTTTAAGTTCTCTAAACTTATCAATCGTTAGTCCTCTTTCGCCTGTTTCATAAGAGCGATAGGTTCTTGTAGGGAGATCAACAGCTTGTGCAAATGCTTTTTGACTAAGTCCTGTTTGTTTTCTGAAATTCTTAATATGAAAAGGACTAATTTTGTCCATTCATCGCAACACCTCTTTCTAACAAAGTGACACACTTTTTTGACGAAAGTGACACACTTCATAAAAATTGAAAACCCAACTCCCATAAGGAATGAGGAGGGGTGGACTTGGCGTTTTTGCCAATTGTAACCCCCCTATTAGAAAACGGGGGTTGAAGTTTCATCATGGCCTAGAAACTTCGGGCTACGGTCTGCGCCTGACCTGCGGTCAGGCTTGCCCTTGCCCTTGTCCTAGCCCATGATGAACAATCGTCGCTTCAACTGCTTTTGGATAAGACCTGCGTCCTCCCTCTTCAAATTGAGCGAGGATTTCAAGAAGAAGTTTTTCTTGAAAAGGATCCACTAGAATAGCGGATACAGTCCGATCAAAGATGATCCCTTGTTCTGTTAAAAGATAGATAATCTTGCGTAAGGTTGGCATTTTAAGATTTTGTTCGTCCGCAAATTCCTTGAGTGGTCGTTTGTTTGGTTCGTTTTCTATAGACTCTTCTTCCTCAATAGGATCAATTGTTTCAACTGTTGGTTTATATTCTTCAAATACTGAGAATTCTTCTCCTTCAAACTCCATAATGGGAATTTTAGAGTAGGCATCGTAGAAGGAAAAACCTTGATCAAGCGGAACATAAGGAGAGAAAAACTCACCAGCCAGCTCGCCATTATTTGCGATATAGCCCCGTCCTTTGACCTTTACTCCATTGATTTCATCTAGCTTTTTGAACTCTTTGGTTTTATTAGCATCTCCAAACATCATGTCATATCCTGTTGATTCTAAATGACCGACGGAGAGACGCTTCATAAAGTTATCCCGAAGAGCAGTTTTAATAAATTCACCGTCGGGCCGTTGCATAGCAAAGATGATAAAGACTCCAGCTTGACGGCCTTCTAGAACTAACTGGGAGAGGTATTCCATTAGTTCTGACTGTTGGCTATAGTCACGATCGATCTTTGCCATAAGCGCTGCCCACTCGTCTACTAGAATGAATTTTGGTTTCATGTCATAATGAGTAAAGTTCTTTCCAGCTTGGAATTTTGGCGAAGTAGACATCCGTTCATAGCGTTTTTCCATGAACTCTACACTCTCTTTAAAACAGTTAATGATATCTTCCTTACTAGTATATACCCGACCATGAAAGACTGGAATTTTCTTTAATCCAGCCAGGTCAGAATTCTTTGGATCACAGATATCGACAAAGCCGACTTTAGCTAGTGCATAGATTATGGTCATCAGAACAACGGTTTTTCCTCCACCAGTTCCACCACCGATGAGAAGATGAGGTTCTTCAATATAATCCCAAGATACATCTTTCATGAGCTGGAGTTTTGATCCCTTGACTTTTACTTCATCGATGGTGATTCGACTATCAATCCGATTAATAGCAATTTCATATTTGATAAAGCGGTTATCAAAGGTTTTATTTCGAAAATCTCCATTAAACATGACTTCAAGCGTAGCTCCAAGGTTGAGGAAGCGATCTTGAAATTTATTACCTTCTAGAATGAAACTCACTTCAATCTTGTAGCGAGACTGTTTGATATACACTTGAGGTAAGGTGATTTTTTCAATGATCTTGTTTTCACGTCTGACCTTTTTAACGAGATAGAGGTTATTCTCTAGCAAAAAGCGAGAAAGAATTCGAAGGCTATTGAGCTTTTGAAAAAAGAGCATCTTCCTGTAGCAAACCCGATTAATAAACCAAGAGAAAAGCAAAGAAAAGAGAAGCCCAGCTCCTAGAAAATATCCTTGGGGTAAGGGATGAGATTTTAATTCTTCTAAATGTAAGTAGCTGTAGTAACTAATAGCCAACAAAAAAGGAAACCACCAGATAAACCATGTGATTCCCTTTAGTTTACGATGAAAAACTCGAACTCTTTTTCCCCGATAGGTAAAGAGTTTCATCCTGCATCACCTCCTAGTTTTCCTTCTTATTTTCTACCGGTTTGTTTTCTTTAATCGGTGCGCCTCCAGTTTTTTTCTTGATTTTAGAAGCAAAGAGCTTATAGATATCATTACGATTGACGTGGGTATGAGTGATAACAATATCTTCCAATTCAACCTCTTCTCGGTATTTAATACCTAGGTCTTCAATTTCAGACTCAGACATATCTGCGATAGTGAAAAAGAGGGTTTCATGCTGGACAGAAGAATGAATTCCTACAACAATTCCACGAATCTCACCTGTATTAACTTGTACAAATGATCCATCAGGATTTCGTTGTGAACGATCCACTTCAAAGATGATATCAGGACCTTCAATGCCTCGGAAAGACAGTTTTCCAAGGACAGCTGGGACATCTAGTCCATCTGTAATGACACGATAAGTCTTGTCAGCAATTTGTAGTTTTTCTCCGTAGTTTAATCCAATTTTAGCCATGTGATTTTCTCCTTTTATTTGTTATTTTTTGAGTACTAATTTTTCCGCAAAGACATTGAGGTAAGGTGCAACATTATTGCCATTTAGCGCAGTGTCTGGGAAAAAGATTGGGTTAACTGCTTCTACTAGAGCATCTTCTGGGAAGACTGTTGTAGAAGCTGGTGTGATGACATGGAAAGCACCGTGCTCTGCGCTGTTTAGAATGTGACGTTGGTATTTACCTTCTTTTCCAAAAATAAATTTAGGAGCATTTCCTAAACGTTCGTAGTAAGCAGGGCCAATAAATTCTGGTTTCATTTTGAGTGTTTCTGAGATCATAAGATTTTCCTTTCTGAGTGTAAAATAAAAAGAGTTAAGCTAGTTGCTTCACTCTTGAGTAATAGTGGGTAAATAATTTGCGTTTAAACATACGACTATAGAATTGAATATCCCCATGAGCGTAGCCATTTTTACGAGCATCATCTGCGAGATGATCTAAATCTATTTGAGCCTGAGCATAGAGTTTAGCCTGTAGTTTATCAGATTCACTAAACATACCATAGGTAAATTCATAGTTATCGTAGAGTCGCTTACAT
Source organism: Streptococcus sp. (assembly GCF_030825805.1). Lineage (GTDB taxonomy): Bacteria > Bacillota > Bacilli > Lactobacillales > Streptococcaceae > Streptococcus. Next base: position 7,117 of record NZ_JAPJPF010000033.1, on the reverse strand, counting down.
TGTAGTGCGAAAAAAGTTTGTCATATCATTCTCCTTTATTGTAATAAGTAAAAAAGCTACTAAGTGAAAAAAGGAAAGAACTTAGTAGCTTGAGAGTAGGTCTATCTAATTAGATAGACAGCAGTAAAGAAAAGTTATTTGGTTGGAAAGATCCCTCTTTCCACGGTGGCAACGTTTAGCAAGGTGCATTGCGTAAATTACCATCGCTTTCCCAGCCAATCTCTTTAGGTAGTCTTGATCATACCCAAGAGATTCTCTTACGCCCTTTGGCGAAGCCAGTTCACTTTACTATTCGGAAAAGTGCGAAAGTCCGAAATGCGTGGAAGCCCACAAATACTTGTTTTAAATCTTCACTTCAACCGTAAAACGGACTTGACTTTTAGTATCAAAACATTTACAATAAAGGTACGAAGTTTATGTGTAGTTCTGATGATCAGTTCTCTGGTTGTCAGACGCACTTTTTATTTAATTGTCAATGATCATAATGCCGATAATTAGGTGTTATTATTTTTAAAACTTATATAACCATCAGCTATATTTACATTATATAACTGACAGTTATATTTGTCAAGAGATTATTTTAAAAAGTTAAAATTATTTTTAGAGGTCAAAAATGGAATTTTCGGAACGCTTAAAAAACCTTCGGAAAGAAGCTGGGCTCACTCAAGTCGATGTAGCTGAAAAACTAGGAATTTCCCAACCAGCTTACGCTTCATGGGAACGTGGAATCAAAAAACCAACCCAAGACAATCTGGTGAAATTATCTAAAATTTTATATGTTTCAGTTGATTACTTGTTAGGAAATACAGAAAACAGACAAACTAGTGATGTATTAGAAGATATTGAATTACTTTTTCGTATGAATTCAAAAGGTCTGACAGAGGAAGAAAAAGAATTATTCAAAAAAGAACTGATTGAATTTATGAAAAAGAGAAAAGAAGCATTTGACAAAAACAAGTAAACTTAAAATTAGACTTTTTTGTTAGATAATTACATTGAATAAAGGAAGTGCTTTAAGAATGGATGTAAAAAAAGAATTTTTGAAAATAATGTCTGAACAAAAAGAAATAGCCTTAGCGACATCTGTAAATAATATTCCAAATGTAAGAATCGTCAATTTTATTTACGATTCAACCAATAATATACTCTACTTCTCATCATTCAAAGGTAATGATAAGATTAAGGAAATGGAATCAAACTCTCATATTGCATTTACTACAATTCCACACTCTGGGAATGAACACGTAAAAGCTAAGGGTTTAGTTCAAAAAAGTACCAAAACTATTTTTGAAGTGGCGGACCAATTTATTGCTAAAGTACCAGGTTACAAAAATACCATTGAATTTGCAGGGGAATCTTTAGTTTTATTTGAAATACGATTTGATACTGCGATCGTTACCAAAGATCTAGAAACAATACAAACTATAGAACTTTAAATTAAAGTTCCAAAAATGGGGATTAAAGTGAGGATATATATCTAATTACGGCAATCAAGTTGGCAGATTTATATAAAGTTTCTATTGATGAGTTAGTAAATGGGAGTACAGATGTTGAATGATAAAACTGAATTTTTAAATATTGGGAACTTACCAAAAACACTTTTAGTATTGGGTAATGGCTTTGATTTAACATGCAAAGTGCCTTCTGATTACAAAAAGTTTTTGGAGTATATATTAGAAAATAAACTCAATTATCATAACGAAGAGCTTCAAAGAGATGGTTATAGTAATATTTTTGAATATACTCTTTCTGAAATTGAGCGATACTTAAAAGATATCAACTTTGCGCATGACGGAGGCATAAGTAAAAGCGAAGTAGTGCCTGAATTAAATTCATGGTATATTATTTTTCTATATAGAAAAATGACAAACGATATGGATTGGTTTCAAGTTGAAAATCAAATTGCAAATCAATTGGCTACAAAAGATAATAGTATGAATATTGTGGAAAGCATCGGTGATAGTTTGCTTTCAATTTATCAAAATGGCAAATCTATGATACGTACTCAAAGAATTAGTCATCTGAACAATAAGGAAATCGAAAAGATATATGAATTGTTGTCATATAATTTGCTGAATAAAAAGCTTGATTCTTTCAATGTTGAAGGCTCTAAAGATTTGTTTATAGAATTTAGAAAAAAAGAGAATGAATTATGGGAAGAGTATCATGAATATGACAAAAGAAACATTGGTAGTATAACAGAGAGAAAAAAATTTGAAAACTCGTTTGACAGTAAATTAGAGAAAGAACTATTTCCGATGGTTGCTCAAGTTCTTTTAGCAGAATTAAAAGAGCTAGAGATGGATTTTAGAGAATATCTTACTTTAAGTATTTACGATATGGGAGTTAACTATCAAATAAATGCAGGGAATTTGATAGAATCTATTTTAGGAAAAATTGGAAAAGAAACTGGAATTTCAACATATAACGTATTAACGTTTAACTATTCAACACCCTGGGATATGTCTGAAAAAGGAAATAGGGCGGAATACCTTCATCCAATTTTTAAAGAAAATCCCATCAAAACTTTAAATTTACATGGTCGTCTTGATTCGGAGACTAAAGAGATTATATTTGGTGTGGATGATGAGTTTTTATCTCCAATATCAAATGAGTATATTTTTACAAAGACATCAAGAACTCTTGATTTATATACAAAAGTAATGTTTGAGGAATGGTTTGAAAACAGTAGAATGTCTGAAATTCTTAGTCCATCCATAAAAGAAATAATTTTCTTTGGACACTCGCTTTCAAAAGCTGACTATGGTTATTTCAGAAAAATTTTGGATAGTTATATTGACAATCCTGAAGCACATTTTATCTTTGTTTATAATGTCTACGAGGGGACAACCACTGATAAGAAAAGGAGGGAATTGATTCACTCTATTTCGTCCTTATTTGGAGAATATTCTATAAACAAGCAATCGAATACAGATTTATTCAGAAATCTTATTCAAAACAATAGAATTAAGATTGTAGAATTGTAATTCTGATTTCTAGTGGACAATCGTCCACTATTTTTATATAATTAACTCAACCATATTGGTTTAGTTTTGTGAATAATACTTAAAGGAGGTATCATTCTTTGGACGAATTGTATACAAGAATAAGTAAGTCTACAAAACATGTGTTATACCAATACATGAAGGATCATGATATTTCATTACTAAATTATAATTTCAACTACTTCTTTCAATATTGTATTCAAAAATATCAAATTCAAGTAATTAGTCACCACTTCTCAAATCACAAGATTGAAGGATTAACTGTTATTGATGAATTAGGTATTAGTTTTTCTTATGAAAAGGATAATCCCATTGTGAAGCAAAATTTTACGCTGTGTCATGAGCTAGGACATTTTATCCTAGAGCATGAAGGTAATTATTTTGCAGAATCTATTGATAATCAGGAGAACCTACTAGAGCGAGAAGCGAATATTTTCTCTGCTGTAGTATTAATGCCTGACATTGTTTTGTTGTCAAAGATTTATTATAGTTGCGACACCTTTCAACATATTCAAAATAGTCTGGATGTTTCAAAACAGGCATTGTTTTATCGCCTTTTAGATCTTCTTAGAGAATATTATCCTGGAAAAGAAAGTACCATTAAGCAGGCTATCGATGCTTATATTGATGGACAAAATGCCACACTACTCCTTTTGTTTCACGGTGTCAAAGATCAGATTATAAAGGAATTCAACAACTTTCAGACTTCTCTAATCAATAAGATTCAGCAATCAGTAATCAAAAAAGGCTTCGTGACTAGTCAAGAGTATCCAGAACTTCTCAATCAAGAGAATTGGAAAACAATAAAAACTTGCCGTGACAATCTAAAAGTATGGCTCATTTATGATAGAGGAAAATCTATAGCTTATGTTTGGGATAAAAATAAACTAACAGACAAAGAGGCAAAACAAAAAGCTGAATTGAAATTACTATTAATGTGAGGGAAACGATGTACCAACCAGAAAAACTAAAGGCTCGTAGAAAAGAGCTAAAAATGACTCAAAAAGATATTGCAGATCAATTAGGTATTACCTACCAAGCCTATTCCGCATGGGAACGTGGAGTAAAACAACCATCTAGAGAAAAAGTGCAACAACTAGAGCAGATTCTAAATGTACCGAAAGGCTATTTTACAGAGCTTGAAATTGCCCGACTATATAATATTTTATCAGATGAAGCTAAGGATCAAGCACTTAGTTATGTCAGAGGCCTAGCTCAAAAAGAAAAATGTAAGAATGTTGTTCCTATATCAGAAAAACTATACGAATACCATGTTTACGAACAAATGTCTGCTGGTATCGGTTCATCGGTGTATAACGATCAAAACTATGATACTGTTTATTTTGATGAAGAACTGCCTCATGATTTTGCTTCATGGGTATCTGGTGACTCAATGGAGCCCAAATATCAAAATGGCTCTGTGGCTCTCATTCGTGAGACAGGATTTGATTATGATGGAGCAGTTTATGCCGTAGTCTGCAATAGCCGGACTTATATTAAACGAGTTTATCGAGAGGAGCATGGCTTAAGGCTGGTTTCTATCAATCCAAACTATAAAGATATTTTTCTTTCGTATGATGAAGATCCTAGAATTGTAGGAATTATTGTTGGTAATTTTGTACCAATGAAACTCTAACAACATTTTATTTACGTTGTTTTTCTATTTCTGATGATTATGTAACAAAGAATATAGAAATCTTTTACTTTGTAACCCTATGCGCCACCCTGTTGAAAATTTAGATAAATTACAAATGTTACAAAAATATTTCAAAAACACTTGACATTCTGTAACATTGTAATATAATAGCTAATATAAATTTAGGTGAGGTATCATAATTATGAAAAAATGGACAAGTTTAGCACTTTTAGGCTTAACTTCTGCAACTCTACTAGTAGCTTGTGGTTCTAAAAAAGAGGAGAACAGTTCTTCTGTAAAAGAAACACAGACTTCTATGAAATCTAGTCAGAATAAAACAAATCAGTCTTCTAAAAAGAAAAATACAAAAGAAACTGAATCTAGTTCAGAAGAAACAACACAATCAAGTCAAACAACCACAGCGTCTAATACAACAAGTGGTGACAAAGCTACAGATTCATCACAAATGGTTCCTGCAGAGCTGGTAGGGACTTGGACAGGTACAACTGAAATCGCAAAAGATGTCCAAATGACAGTGGCTGCGGACGGAACGGTTACTACGACAGCAAACTTTTATCAAGCAGATGTGAACCCAATTCGTACAGCAACGACTAGAGCAAAAGCTGTTCAAGCTTCTGGTAATATCTATTACTGGGAAACAGACGAACCTGGAGCTTTTGATGCCCTTCTTCCCGGTATTGCTGGACTTGGGGGAGCCAATGCCAAGGTAAAAGCCGGTTTCATTTTGGAAGAGGGCCATTATACACCGATTGTATTTGTAACAGGACTTAATGAAGACTTTGATTATAGCAAATACAATGATTTCCGTGTCTCACTCACAAAATAAAGACATATTCAACGCTCTTAAAATTGAAAACACCCCAAAAGTTAGATTTTCCTATCTATCTTTCAGGGTGTTTTCTTATAGCCAAATTGGGAAAGAAATCAAAACTTCATCGCTCTATTTCTACTTATTATATTGTTGAAGTGCTTTATTATATGCTTTACTGCCTTTTTGGTAATATTCATGTTCTATTCCAGATATATCGACTGTAATGGTGCCATCCTTAACTTTATATTTTACTGTTGAATCAGTTCTACCTTCTCCTGATAAAAGGAAGGTGTTACTTTCTTGATCAATTGTAAAACTATCAGGCTTCTCTAATCTATAAGATAGAGCGATCTGTGATCAAAAAAAGTTTTGTGACTAGTCAAGAGTATCCTGAACTTTTAAACCAAGAGAATTGGAAAACAATTAAGACTTGCTGTGACAATCTAAAAGTATGGCTCATCTATGATAAAGGAAAATCTATAGCTTATGTTTGGGATAAAAATAAGCTAACAGACAAAGAGGCAAAACAAAAAGCTGAATTGAAGTTACTATTAATGTGAGGAAAACGATGTATCAACCAGAAAAACTAAAAGCTCGTAGAAAAGAGCTAAAAAAGACTCAAAAAGATATTGCTGATCAGTTGGGAGTCAGCTATCAAGCCTATTCCGCATGGGAACGTGGAGTAAAACAACCATCTAGAGAAAAAGTGCAACAACTAGAGCAGATTCTAAATGTACCAAAAGGTTTTTTTACAGAGATCGAAATCGTCCGACTATATAATACTTTATCAGATGAAGGTAAGAATAATGCACTTAATTATGTCAGAAACCTAGTTCAAAAAGAAGCTTATAAGAACGTTGTTTCAATATCAGCAAAACTATACGAATATCATGTTTACGAAAAAATGTCTGCTGGTATCGGTTCAACGGTTTATAATGATCAGGATTATAATACTGTTTATTTTGATAAAGAACTAGCTCAAAAAAATGAAGCACCTATTCCAAACCTATTGGCTCGAGAATTTGACCAAGAAAAGCCACTTGAAGCAATTGTAACAGATTTGACCTACGTCCGTGTTGGAAATCGTTGGGCTTATGTTTGTTTGATCATTGATCTCTTTAACCGCGAAATTATTGGACTGTCAGTTGGGTGGCACAAGACTGCAGAGCTCGTCAAACAAGCCAATCAAAGCATTCCTTACGCGCTTACCAATGTCAAGCTGTTCCATTCTGACCGTGGTAAGGAGTTTGATAACCAGCTGATTGATGAGATGCGGCATCGCTCGGTCTCTAAGTCAAGCAGCTTGTCCCTATGACAACGCCGTGTCTGAAAGTACTTACCGTGCCTTCAAACTCGAGTTTGTCAACCAAGAAACCTTCCATTCGCTGAAAGAACTAACCTTTAAAACAAAGGACTACGTTTACTGGTGGAATCATCACCGCATTCACAGCAGTCTGAACTACCAAACCCCAATCGCTAAGCGAATCAGCGCTTTAAAAAAACACTTTATAAATTTTGTATAGAAAAGTGTTGCCTTTTCATATCTCATTTTTTTACTTAAAGCCTTGACAGACTTGACAAATGGTAGAAAAGAGCCTAAAAAGGCAGAGTCCTGATAAGTTCTACCTTAAATTTCGTTATGAA
>NZ_JAPJPF010000032.1 GCF_030825805.1 Streptococcus sp. | reverse complement strand
ACTTCAAGATCTTTAATATCTTCTAAAAATTGTTCCATGAGATTACCTCGCTTTCTTATAAATCTAGTATGCCATAAAGGGCGAAAAAATGCTGTATTTTGATACGAAAAAAAGATGAGATTGGTTGATCTCATCTTTTGTGGTTTCTTATTTTACAAAGGCATTGATTTCAGCTTCGATGTTAGCAATTTTAGCTTGAGAATCTTCGTTGCTTTCACCAACAACGGCAATGTAGAACTTAATTTTTGGTTCTGTACCTGAAGGGCGAACGGCAATCCAAGAACCATCAGCAAGTGTGTATTTCAATACATCACTTGGAGGAGTTGTCAAGGTTGTTACAGTGCCATCAGCAGCAGTAGATGTTTGTGCTTTGAAGTCTTCAGTGATTGAAACTTCTGTTGAGTTAAATTCTTTTGGCCCGTTTTCACGGAATTTCGCCATAATCGCTTTGATTTGCTCAGCACCGTCAACACCAGAAAGTGTAACAGAGATTGTCTTTTCAGCATAGTAGCCGTACTCTTTGTAGATTTCTTCGATACCGTCAGCAAGTGTCAAACCACGAGAGCGGTAGTAAGCAGCAAGCTCAGCAACGACAAGGACAGCTTGAATCGCATCTTTATCACGTACGAATGGTTTAATCAAGTAACCGAAGCTTTCTTCAAATCCCATCATGTAAGTGTGATTGTGTTTTTCTTCGAATTCTTGAATCTTTTCAGCGATGAATTTGAAACCAGTCAAGACGTTAAACATAGTTGCGCCGTAGCTTTCAGCAATCTTCGTTACCAAGTCAGTTGATACGATAGATTTGCAAAGGGCTGCATTTTCTGGAAGAGTGCCAGCATTTTTGTGAGCTTCCAAGATGTACTTAGCCATGATAGCACCGATTTGGTTACCTGAAAGGTTAAGGTAGCTACCGTCTTTTTGAAGGACTTCAACACCGACACGGTCAGCGTCAGGGTCAGTTGCGACAAGAACATCAGCTCCTACTTGGCGACCAAGTTCTTCTGCAAGAGCAAAGGCTGCTTGGCTTTCTGGGTTTGGTGATTTTACAGTTGAGAAGTCAGGGTCTGGAGTTGCTTGAGCTTCAACGACTTGAACAGAGTCAAATCCTGCTTGAGCAAGAGCACGACGAGCCAACATTTCACCAGTACCGTGAAGAGGAGTGTAGACAATCTTCATGTCTTTGCCAAACTCTTCAATCAAGGCTGGGTTGATGTTAACGTCTTTTACTTCTTTGAGGTATTCAGTATCGACAGCTTCACCGATGACTTCAATCAAACCAGATGCTTTTTCAGCTTCAACATCCGCAACTTCTACAGCGAATGGATTGTCGATGGCACGGATGTAGGTTGTCAAAGCGTCCGCGTCGTGTGGAGGCATTTGACCACCATCTTCACCGTAAACCTTGTATCCGTTAAACGGAGCAGGGTTGTGGCTAGCAGTAATCATGATCCCTGCGAAACAGTTTAGGTGACGAACAGCAAATGAAAGTTCTGGAGTTGGACGGAGACTTTCAAAGACATAGGATTTAATACCGTGTTTTGCAAGAACGGCTGCTGATTCAAAGGCAAATTCTGGAGAGAAGTGACGGCTATCGTAGGCGATGGCTACACCACGTTCTTTTTCATTTCCACCTTTAGATTCGATCAAACGCGCCAAACCTTCAGTTGCTTGACGAACAACGTAGATATTAATGCGGTTAGTCCCAGCACCAATCAATCCGCGCATACCAGCAGTACCGAATTCAAGGTTTGTGTAGAAGGCATCTTCCTTCGTTTTTTCATCCATGCTTTCCAAATCACGACGAAGGTAATCTGGTAGGTCCGCGAAATCAGCCCATTTTTGGAAGTTTTCTTGATAAGTCATAGTGCAACTCCTTATTTCTATAAATTAATCGCTTACATTATAGCAAATTTTTTCAGAAAATTCTAGCGATAATTGTAAATCTTTTCAAAAATAAAGGGGGAATTTTGGATAGAAAAAAAGAGGCTGGGACAAAAGTCCTAGCCTCTCAATTGTCTTTGGATTGTCGAGCAAGACGCAGTTTTCGAGTGGGCTCTACTACGCTGATTTCATCAGCTTTTATAGCCCTACTCAACTGTTTATTTTATTTTTTCAAGGGCTGGGACAACGGCACTAGTGATCAGAACCGTTGCAATAACTTCGATAAGTGAGTTTGTAGACACAATCAAGGCTAGAAAATCGTTGATTCCACCTTTGAATTGACTACCAAAAAAGAAGTAAATCCCACTTAAAACAAAAACGGTATTGGTCATGGATCCGACAATGCCGGCTGTTATTAACCCGGTACGATTGCGCATTAATTGATAGATATAGTAAGGTGTTATTCCGATCAAGATACGTGGAACTATTGCAATAAGGAGGGAATAGAAGTTTCCGTTTGGTACAAAGGGACTAAAGAGGTGGCTTGCAGGTGTTAAAACAAGGGTATTCATCGTTAAACTAAATAGTCCCATAAGCAATCCTAAGGTAGCTCCGATTCGTGGCCCGTAAATGATAGACGCGATCACAACAGGAATATGAACCAAGGTTGGCTGAATACCTGATGGTACAAAATGTAAGATGAAGGAAGTTGTAAAATGGATGGTAATCATTACCGCGAAAAATATAGCAATGCGTGAAATGGATGAAGATTTTTTCATGAAAGTGACTCCTGTATAGTAGTTAGAATGGTTTCGATAGAAGCTAAAGCTCCAGACCCTTGATCGCCACAAGCCAGAGTAGCATGGCGAGGTTGAATAATCTGATAGCCGTAGTCTTGTAAAAGTTTTAGATTTCGTTGGGTAGCTGGGTGTTCCAGCATTTTCGTATTCATAGCGGGGGCTAGGATTTTTTTAGTTCCTTGAGGCAAGGCTAGAGCTGTGCTCGTCACCATATTATCCGCTAGCCCTATGGCAAGTTTTGCAATGGTATTGGCACTTGCAGGAGCGACTAGAAAAAGATCAGCCTCTTTCCCCAAGTCAATATGTTGGATTTGTTTTGGATCGTCTTCTGTCATGACCTCTACCAGGACAGCTTGTTTGGAGAGGACCTGAAGTGTTAGAGGGGTAATAAAAGCTGTAGCTGCAGGAGTCATAAGAATCTTTACCTGGTGACCGAGCTTGGTCAATTGACTGGTGAGGTCTGCTGCCTTGTAGGCAGAAATGCTCCCAGTTACAGCCAGTAGTATATTCGCCATAGGTTTTATCCTTTGTTCCTAATGTGATGATAAATTTTTTGAGCAATATCCAATTTCGTTTCGGCTATTTGAGTAGCATCTTTCGTAACTAAGTAAGCTCGATGTTTTCCGTCTTGAATTTCGCTTAAGTCATTGGCAACAATCATTTCTGCCTGATTTTTTTCGAGACTTGCACGAGCAACGGCTAGGAGTTGATCCTGTGCTACACCAACCAGCAGTTTAAAGCCGATCAAGCGAATGTCTGGATTCCATGTTTTTACTAAGGAAATCAACTTAGGATTTTTCTTTAAAAAGAGAACTTGGTAATCTTCCTCTGAAGAAATTTTCGATTCCTGGTTGGTTTGATGAAGAAAATGCTCTAAATTGCTAGCTTCTTTGACAGCCTGGAAACCTGACATATAGACAGGGCTGTAGTCAGAGACAGCCATAGCATGGATGAGCACCTGGTGAGTTGGAGTTTCTTTTTCAAAGACTGTTTGAAGTTCAGCGACATCTTTGATAAATATCTTTCTTAAATGAGGATGTTCTTTAGGCTGAACCGCAGTTGGAGTTGTCACCAGAGTCACAGAAAAACCTGCCTCTAAAAAACGTTTGGAAATGATTTTTCCAAGTTGACCAGTGGAATGGTTGGTAATCGAACGAACCTGATCAATCTTTTCACTCGTCCCACCGGAAGTAATCAAAATATTCATAGGCTTATTTTACAAGAATTTTATATTTTAGTAAAGCCAAGAACACGGCTCTTGCGATTGTTGGTCAAGGGGATACAAAGGCGGTAGAGTAGACGACGAAGGGACTCATAGTTATTTCATATAGAGGGGTATAAGAAATTGGAATAAAGGCTGAAAAAGCAGAGTTACTAAGCAAAAACCGAACGAATGAGAAAAGTTTGAGATTTAAAATATATATCCTTGTGAAATTTCTGTATAATAGGATTATTAAATAGTGAGGAGATTCAGATGAAGACAGATATCGAGATTGCACAAAGTATTGAATTGAAACCAATCACAGATGTGGTAGAGAAATTGGGTATTCACTTCGATGACCTAGAACTCTATGGAAAGTACAAGGCAAAATTAACCTTTGACAAGATCCAAGCCGTTCAGAAGGAAGAACCAGGAAAGCTCATCTTGGTAACCGCCATTAACCCGACTCCAGCAGGGGAAGGAAAGTCTACCATCACCATTGGTTTAGCAGATGCTTTAAATAAAATTGGCAAACAAACCATGATTGCCATTCGCGAACCTTCTTTAGGTCCTGTTATGGGGATTAAAGGGGGAGCAGCAGGTGGAGGTTATGCACAAGTTCTACCAATGGAAGACATCAACCTTCATTTCACGGGTGACATGCATGCCATTACAACAGCAAATAATGCACTTTCAGCTTTGATCGACAATCATTTGCATCAAGGAAATGAGCTAGGCATTGACCAACGTCGGATTATCTGGAAACGGGTAGTGGACTTGAATGACCGTGCTTTGCGTCACGTATCGGTCGGTCTTGGTGGACCGCTCAATGGGATTCCTCGTGAAGACGGATTTGATATCACCGTTGCTTCTGAGATTATGGCCATCCTTTGCTTGGCGACAGATATTGAAGACTTGAAACGTCGTTTGGCCAATATTGTGATTGGTTACCGTTATGATCGTAGTCCAGTTTATGTCCGCGATTTAGAAGTAGAAGGGGCGCTTGCCTTGATTCTGAAAGATGCGATCAAGCCAAACTTGGTCCAAACCATCTATGGAACGCCAGCCTTTGTTCATGGTGGACCTTTTGCTAATATTGCCCATGGATGTAATTCTGTTTTAGCTACCTCAACCGCTCTTCGTTTAGCCGATTACGTAGTGACAGAAGCAGGTTTTGGCGCGGATTTGGGAGCTGAAAAATTCTTGGATATCAAAACACCAAATCTTCCTGTTAGCCCATCTGCAGTGGTGATTGTCGCAACGATTCGTGCTTTGAAGATGAATGGTGGAGTTGCCAAAGATGCTCTTTCTGAAGAAAATGTAGAAGCTGTTCGTTCAGGTTTTGCGAACTTGGAGCGCCACGTAGAAAATATGCGTAAATTTGGAGTTCCTGTAGTAGTGGCTATTAATGAATTTGTCACAGATACAGAAGATGAAATTGCAGCTCTGAAAGAACTCTGTGCTTCTATTCAAGTTCCTGTTGAATTGGCGAGCGTTTGGGCTGATGGTGCTGATGGAGGATTGGCCCTAGCAGAAACAGTAGTGGAGACACTTGAAACAAGTCCAGCCAACTACACTCGTCTTTATGATAATGACCTTTCTGTTGAAGAAAAGATCACTAAGATTGCCCAAGAAATTTACCGGGCCGACAATGTTGTCTTTGAGAAGAAAGCCAAAACTCAGATTGCTCAAATCGTGAAAAATGGCTGGGACAAGTTGCCAGTTTGTATGGCTAAGACCCAATATAGTTTCTCAGATGATCCAAGTCTCCTCGGGGCGCCGTCTGGTTTTGACATTACCATTCGCGAATTGGTACCTAAGACTGGTGCAGGCTTCATTGTTGCTTTGACAGGTGAAGTGATGACTATGCCTGGATTACCAAAACGTCCTGCTGCTTTGAACATGGATGTAGCAGAAGATGGGACTGCTTTAGGATTGTTCTAATAAAATATATAGAGGTTGGCGGACAACCTCTATTTTTGTGCTTTTGGGGTATAATAGAGAAATAGAAAGCGAGAAGACCATGCTGAAGATACGACCAGTCACCCTTGAAGATGCTCCTGAACTTGTCAGGATTTATGCTCCCTATGTTGAGAAAACAGCCATCACTTTTGAATACCAGGTTCCGACCATTGAGGAATTTGAAGGGCGTATCGAAAAGATCCTTCAACGTTTTCCCTATTTAGTAGCAGAAGTAGACGGTCAAGTCCTTGCTTATGCCTATGCCTCAAGCTATTATGATCGATCAGCATATGATTGGGCGGTGGAAGTATCCGTCTATGTGGATCAAGATCGTCGTGGGCAAGGTCTGGGTTCTCGATTGTATGAGGCATTAGAGTCGGAGTTGGAGGCGCGTGGTTATTTACGTTTCTTAGCTTGCATTGCCCTGCCAAATCCAGCTAGTATCGCCCTCCATGAGAAACGTGGCTATGTGAAAGTTGCTCATTTTCCTAAAATTGGCTATAAATTTGATCAATGGCATGATATTGTCTGGATGCAAAAGACGATCGAAGGGCCTGTGAAGCCCCTAATGTAAAAATTAGAAGGAGCTTAGCTTTGCTCAATTTCTTTTAAGTTATTTAAAAGGAAGTCTAGAACGAGCCTCTTGACTTTTTTGGGCCGTTCATGGTACACTAAGTTTATGCGATGAGTCGATTGGCTCTTAGGAGCCTTTTGCGCTGAGGAGGTCTACATTTAATTGTAACGCAGGAGCGGACCTTGAACAGTTGTGTGAACCTGCTGTTCTCATCGAAAGATGCCTCGAATCCCTTACCATGTGGTAAGGGATTTTTTTTGTAAAAATTCATAGTAAGCAAATACATAAATTTGTTTGCCTCTTATGACTACCGGTGATATAATGATGTAAATAAATGGATTCATTTGTGTTTGAAAGGAGATGGTTATAGTGTATGATCAAAACAGTCCAAACAACAAGTGGTCACAAGAAACGTTTCAACGTATCAGTGAACTGGAAAAATTAGAACAATATCAAGCTAAGTTGCTCATTATGAAGTAACAAATGAAGAATAATCTTCATTGGAGAAACGCCACTATTCTTGGTGGTATTCTAGCTTTTCTCTCCTTCCAACTTGTTAGATGGCGAGCAGCGATTGTTATCATTCTTCTTGTAGTGGTGTTTTATTATTTACCGGCATACAAAAAACGAAAAGCCTTATTCGGAGATCAGGTTCGATCCAATGAAGAGATTTATATTACAGATTTTCTTTGTCCCATCCTGAAAGAAGTTTTTCCTCAAGCGGAGCTAACTCTGACAGCTGACTACCCAATGAATGTCCTGCAGGTCATTAGTCCGAGATCGACTAAGTTTGATCTCTTTCATCAATTGTCTTTCCATGATGAAAAGAATCTCGTAGTAGCCAATCTCTATGCTTATCATATTGAGACGCGAACAAAGAGAGACTCAAGTGGGGAAACTCATACGGTCAGAGAAGAAGTTGAAGATTTTGCTGGTCAGATTTTTTCTTTAAAAGCTCCTATCTCATTTCCAGGGCACTTGAGAGTTGTTCCAACCAAGAAATCTTTGTTTTTAAAAAGAGAACTAAAAGGTGCCTATCCGGGTGCTGGACCTAATGAAGTTCAAATTGAAACAGAAGATATCCGAAACAATGAAAATTACAATATCTATTGTACAGATGAACTGGCTGCTCGAAAATTCTTAAAACCCAAGATCCTAGAATGGTTTGATCAGCAAATTTCTCAAAATGCTATGTGTGTGTATTTAGTACAAGATACACTCTATATTTCCTTATATACTAACCGCTACCTTTTCCCAACACCGAATAGAAAAGATGCAATCGAAAGTCTTTCGATTGCTGCAGAGTATCAAAAACTCTGTAGGGAGATTGATCTCATTGATGAATTAACCAATATATTTAAAGGAGAATAACTATGTTAGGATTATTTATTGCCATCGTCGTTTTTGCTCTTGTCATTGTTATGTGGTTTATCGGTGAAAGCAATCGCTTGAATCGTTATCAGGTCATGATTGAAGAAGCAAAGAGAACGGTTGATATAATTCTTGTCAAACGCTACGATACCATTTCTGAAATGTTGAAGGCAGCTAAGGCCTACGCCAAACATGAAGAGAAAGTCTTTACCGAATTAGTAGCCCTTCGTCAAGGTGCCTCTATCCAAGAATCCAACCAAGTTATTGCCAATCAAAATGATGTCTTGGCACAAATCCGAGCAGTAGGTGAGAATTATCCAGATCTCTTATCTTCTAACCAATTCTTGGCCTTGCAAAAAGAAATTGCAGACGAAAATGAAGATTTGGCAGCTTCTAAACGTATTGTTAATAGTAATATTAGCCAAATCAACCAAGCAATAGTAACCTTCCCAACTTCACTAGTGGCGGGTATCAAAGGGATGCAACAGGTGCCATTTTTATTGGAAGATACTCAAGGCAAGAAGAATTTGAATGATTTGGATTATGAAATCCATTAATTTTCAATAAAAGCTATTCGATATCTAGAAACTATCCCGGTCTTAGATCGGGATTATTTTGTTTTTATAAGTGTAAAATACACTTTTCATTTGTAGGGAAAAATAGTATAATAGATAAAATTCACAAATTTTTAGAAAATTCCGAAAGAGGTTTTATTATGGGATATACAGTTGCTGTTGTCGGTGCTACAGGTGCCGTTGGTGCACAAATGATCAAAATGCTGGAAGAATCAAGTCTTCCAATTGATAAGATTCGCTACCTTGCATCTGCGCGTTCAGCAGGGAAGGTCTTGCAATTCAAAGGGCAAGACGTGACCATTGAAGAAACAACTGAAGAGGCTTTTGCAGGAGTAGATATCGCTCTCTTCTCAGCTGGAGGATCAACTTCAGCTAAATATGCACCATATGCTGTTAAAGCTGGTGCGGTCGTAGTAGATAACACTTCTTACTTCCGTCAAAATCCAGATGTACCATTGGTTGTTCCTGAAGTAAATGCACATGCGCTTGATGCCCATAACGGAATCATCGCCTGTCCTAACTGTTCAACCATTCAAATGATGGTAGCTCTTGAGCCTGTTCGTCAGAAATGGGGCTTGGACCGTATCATCGTGTCTACTTACCAAGCTGTCTCTGGTGCTGGTATGGGAGCCATTCTTGAAACCCAACGTGAATTGCGTGAAGTATTGAATGATGGAGTGGATCCACGTGATTTGCACGCGGAAATCTTACCTTCAGGTGGCGATAAGAAACATTATCCAATCGCCTTTAACGCCCTTCCTCAAATTGACGTCTTCACTGATAATGACTACACATATGAAGAAATGAAGATGACGAACGAAACTAAGAAAATCATGGAAGACGATAGCATTGCCGTATCAGCAACATGTGTACGTATTCCAGTCTTGTCAGCTCACTCAGAGTCAGTTTACATTGAGACCAAAGAAGTAGCACCAATCGAAGAAGTAAAAGCTGCTATTGCTGCCTTCCCAGGAGCAGTGTTGGAAGATGATGTGGCTCATCAAGTATACCCACAAGCTATCAATGCGGTTGGTTCTCGCGATACCTTTGTTGGTCGTATCCGTAAAGACTTGGATGCTGAAAAAGGGATTCATATGTGGGTGGTTTCTGATAACCTTCTTAAAGGAGCTGCTTGGAACTCAGTTCAAATTGCAGAAACCCTTCATGAACGTGGACTCGTGCGCCCAACAGCTGAGTTGAAGTTTGAGTTGAAATGATTCATTAACTAAATAAATTGTAATAGGGGACAGCTATCAACTTTTGGTGCTGTCCCTCTTCCCTATGGTTGTCTCAAGAAGGAGTATGTATGTCTTATCAAGATTTAAAAAATTGTAGAATGATCACTGCCTTTATCACTCCCTTCCATGAAGATGGTTCGATTAATTTTGAGGCTATTCCTCCGCTTATTGAACATCTTTTGGCTCATCACACAGATGGGATTCTTTTAGCTGGTACCACAGCTGAAAGTCCAACTCTAACACACGATGAAGAATTAGAACTTTTTGCAGCGGTGCAAAAGGTAGTCAACGGACGGGTTCCTTTGATTGCTGGTGTCGGGACCAATGAAACTCGCGACTCGATTGAGTTTGTAAAGGAAGTCGACCAATTTGGTGGTTTTGCTGCCGGATTAGCGATTGTCCCTTATTACAACAAACCTTCTCAAGAAGGTATGTACCAGCATTTTAAGGCTATTGCAGACGCTTCTAACTTGCCAATCATAATCTATAACATTCCTGGGCGCGTGGTTGTCGAAATGACACCAGAAACCATGCTTCGTTTGGCAGAACATCCAAATATCATCGGGGTAAAAGAGTGTACAACCCTTGCCAATATGGCTTATTTAATTGAGCACAAGCCAGAGGAGTTCCTCATTTATACGGGAGAGGATGGAGATGCTTTCCATGCCATGAACCTTGGGGCAGATGGGGTGATTTCAGTAGCATCTCATACCAATGGGGATGAAATGCACGAAATGTTCCTAGCCATTGAAAATAATGATATTAAAAAAGCGGCGGCCATTCAGCGCCAATTTATCCCGAAAGTCAATGCTCTCTTCTCTTATCCAAGTCCAGCTCCAGTTAAAGCAGTCTTGAACTATATGGGCTTTGAAGCAGGGCCAACTCGTTTGCCATTAGTGCCAGCTCCTGCTGAGGAAGCGAAGCGCATTATCAAGGTTGTAGTGGATGGGGATTACCACGCGACCAAAGAAATCATTACGGGAGTTCTTCGTCCGGATTATTGACGTTTTAGATTCTTGACAAATCCCCTATTTATTTAGATAATAGAAGTATATTGATGATCAAGGAGAATAAGATGGAAGTCATTAAACGTAGTGGTGAAGTTGTAGAATTTGATCCAGATAAAATCTATCAAGCTGTTTTGAAGGCAGCACAAACAGTCTATGTCTTGACCGATGATCTTCGCCAAAACTTGGCGCAAGTGACTAAAAAAGTTGTGATGGATTTGGAAGAAGCGAAAGTGGAACGTGCCACAATCAGCATGATCCAATCAATGGTTGAGCACCGTTTACTTGGTGCTGGTTATATTACCATTGCTGAACACTATATTTCTTATCGTTTGCAACGCGATTTGGAACGAAGTGGCTATGGAGACCACATCGCTGTTCACTTGCACTTTGAGCAAATTCGCTAAAATAAGAAACGAAGTTACGGGTGTAGCTTCGTTTTTTTAAGAAAAAATGGGGAGCAGTTTTAAAAGAAAATACTGTATTTCATGGTATAATAGATAAGATTGAATGTTGAAAGGATTTCATTTCATGGCGATTATTCAATGGTTTCCTGGACATATGTCCAAAGCTAGAAGACAAGTACAAGAAAATATTAAATTTGTGGATTTCGTGACAATTTTGGTGGACGCTCGTTTGCCTCTATCAAGTCAAAATCCTATGTTAACAAAAATTGTTGGTGATAAGCCTAAGCTGATGATTCTGAACAAGGTAGACTTGGCAGATCCTGTCGCTACAAAAGAATGGCAGGAGTATTTTGAGTCACAAGGGATCAAAACTTTGGCTATTAACTCTAAAGAGCAATCTACGGTTAAAAAGGTTACAGATGCTGCTAAGTCTTTGATGGCCGATAAAATTGCCCGTCAGAAGGAACGAGGGATTCAAATTGAAACCCTTCGGACCATGATTATCGGGATTCCCAATGCTGGTAAATCAACGCTGATGAACCGCTTAGCAGGGAAAAAGATTGCTGTTGTTGGAAATAAACCAGGGGTGACCAAGGGGCAACAGTGGTTGAAAACCAATAAGGACCTCGAAATCTTGGATACCCCAGGGATTCTTTGGCCAAAATTTGAAGATGAAGAAGTGGCCTTGAAGCTCGCCTTAACAGGAGCAATTAAGGACCAGTTGCTTCCAATGGATGAAGTGACCATTTTTGGCCTCAACTATTTTAAAGAGCACTACCCTAAAGAGTTACAAGAACGCTATAAGCAAATGAAATTAGATCAGGAAGCGCCTGAAATCATTATGGAGATGACTCAACGCTTAGGTTTCCGAGATGATTATGATCGCTTCTACAGTTTGTTTGTCAAGGATGTACGTGATGGTCGTTTGGGTCGCTATACCCTTGATCGTGTAGGTGAAGTAGATGCCAACGATTAAAGAAATCAAAGAGTGTTTGTCAACGATTGATAGGCTAGATCATCCCTTATTTGAAGAGTTGATCCTTGATGGTCGAGCGGGCGTTCAAGCGGCTATCAGCAAACGAAAACGCGAACTCCAAAAACAAGTAGACGAAGATTTGCGTTTGGAAAAAATGCTAGCCTATGAGAAAGAACTTTATGCTCAAGGGATTCATCTTATTGCAGGTGTTGATGAAGTAGGGCGAGGCCCTTTGGCTGGCCCTGTCGTCGCAGCAGCCGTCATTCTGCCTGAAAATTGTAAGATTCCAGGTTTAAACGATAGTAAGAGAATTCCAAAATCGAAGCACCATGCTATTTACCAAGCGGTTTTAGATCAGGCTCTCTCTGTCGGGATTGGGATAAAAGATAATCGGGTCATTGATCAGGTTAATATTTATGAAGCAACCAAATTAGCCATGCTTGAGGCTATTCAAGAATTGGACCCTCAACCTCAACACCTCTTGATTGATGCTATGAAATTGGACCTCCCTATTTCTCAGACATCCATCATCAAAGGAGATGCTAATTCTCTGTCTATCGCAGCTGCTTCTATTGTGGCGAAGGTGACACGAGATCAGATGATGGCAGCCTATGACCAAAAGTATCCAGGTTATGATTTTGCTCAGAATGCGGGGTATGGGACAAGCAATCATCTTGAGGGCTTGGAAAGACATGGGGTCACGCCTATCCATCGTCGAAGCTTCGAACCCATTAAGTCCATGACGGATCTTGACTAGGAGGGAAGGAAATGCTATTAGCCTTTGATATTGGAGGAACCTTTATTAAATATGCCTTAGTGGATGAAGCCTATCAGGTGAATGATTCCTCTAAAGTTCCGACACCAGCTACTATTGAGGAATTCTGGGAAGCTCTTGAGCGCGTGATTTGCTTGTTCCAGAATCGAATCACTGGGATCGCCATCTCTTGTCCGGGTGAAATCAATAGTCGACTGGGATTTGTCTTTAAAGGTGGCCTCGTTCCTTATTTAAGGAATATTCCTTTAGCTTCTCGTTTAAATAAGACTTTTCAAGTCCCTGTGACCGTCCTCAACGATGGGGATGCTGCAGGCTTGGCAGAAGCACGAATTGGAAACCTCCAGGATTGTGATTGTGGCGCAACCTTTGTGTTAGGAACTGGGGTAGGCTTAGCCTTGACTTCCAACGGTTCCTTAATTTCCACCTGGAATCTCAAGGATTATCTTCGTTGGCCAAGCTTAGGGGAGAAGCAAGTGACTCCTGAACAAAAGCAATATCAGACCGAGATTTTGCGACATGGGATTTCCAGTTTGGTTCAAAATTTAGGCTCTGCAGTCAATTTTGTGGCTAATGCTAGTCGACTCTTAGAATTGCCTGAAGAAGATGGAGTTCAAGTTTTTGAAGTCCTTGAAGCTGGTTATCATGAGGAATTGCAAGACTTATTTGCTTCTTATTGTCGAGAAATTGCGATCCTAATCTATAACCTTCAGTCTTTGGTTCGGCTTGAAAAAGTGACGATTGGTGGGGGAATTAGTAGTCAACCCCTTCTTTTAGAAGAGATTAACCATCAGTATAAAAGCCTGATGGAGGAAAGTGGGGAGCAACGATTTTCTTTAGTAGAGATTCAAGCAGCTCGTTACCACAACTCAAGTAATCTTTTGGGGGCAGTTTGTCATTTTAACATCTTAGAAAATCATTAAAAAGTTCTATTTTTAGAGCTTTTTTTGTTTTCTTTTACGAATATTATAAATAGATAGTAGAAAAAGAGGTTTACGAATGAAGAAATATGAACTTTATAAATTAAAGGTTGCTGGCCTGTCAAATCTACAGGTTTTTAACATTGTCAATTACTGGGAAATGAATGGGGAGTGGCCCTCTTTAGAATTAATGGCAAAAATTGCAGGTTGTCGTAATCAAACACTATTTATGGAACGGTATATCCGGATTGATGACAAGGTCTTGAGAGAAGAGTTTAAGGAGTTTGATTCGATTTCCATTATGGATCCGGAATATCCTGAAGAGCTTCTCTGGATGCATAACCCACCTGTTTTGTTGTTTTACTCAGGCAATATTGATCTTCTTAAACAGCCAAAGATTGCGGTCGTAGGAAGTCGATCCTGTAGTCGTAACGGGATTCAATCCGTCGAGAAAATCATTAACGAGTTAAATAATGAATTGATTGTGGTGAGCGGATTAGCCAAGGGAATTGATGCTGCAGCCCATTATGCCGCTATTCGAAATGGAGGAAAGACAATTGGAGTGATTGGTACTGGCTTAGATGTCTTCTATCCTAGATCCAATAAACAATTGCAGAAGTACATGAGTGGGAGTCATTTAGTGTTAACAGAATACGGTCCTGGACAAGGCCCTCAAAAACATCATTTTCCAGAACGCAATCGGATTATTGCTGGGCTTTCTAGAGCAGTGATTGTGGCGGAAGCGCGGATGCGATCTGGAAGTCTGATCACCTGCGAGCGTGCTATGGAAGAAGGGCGAGATGTCTTTGCTATTCCTGGTTCGATCTTGGATGGACGTTCAGATGGCTGTCACCACCTCATTCAAGAAGGTGCAAAGCTGGTCACCAGTGGAAAAGATGTCCTAGATGAGTTTGAATTTTAAAATGAGTTTTCCTATAGGAGAACTTCACGGTTGACATCCCGAAAAAAATAGTTTACACTCTATGAGGTTTATTACAAAATAGAGGTAAAAAAGTGGCTACTAAAACAAAAAAGAAAACCACAACAACTAAAAAGAATTTAGTCATCGTGGAGTCTCCTGCGAAAGCGAAGACGATTGAAAAGTATCTTGGTAGAAATTATAAGGTCATGGCCAGCGTGGGTCATATTCGTGACTTGAAAAAATCTACCATGTCTATTGATTTTGAGAACAATTACGAACCAGAGTACATCAATATTCGCGGAAAAGGTCCTTTGATTAATGATTTGAAAAAAGAGGCTAAAAAAGCCAAACAAGTCTTTCTCGCAAGTGACCCGGACCGTGAAGGAGAAGCTATTTCTTGGCATTTGGCGCATATTCTTCAGTTGGATAAGGAAGATAAGAACCGCGTTGTTTTCAACGAAATTACCAAGGATGCGGTAAAAAATGCCTTTCAAGAACCCCGTAAGATTGATATGGATCTGGTAGATGCTCAACAAGCGCGCCGTGTCTTGGACCGGATTGTTGGGTACTCCATCTCACCAATTCTATGGAAAAAGGTGAAGAAGGGACTTTCGGCTGGTCGGGTGCAATCCGTTGCGCTTAAGTTAATTATTGACCGGGAAGAAGAAATCAATGCCTTCCAACCAGAAGAATATTGGACAATTGATGGAACCTTTAAAAAGGGGACCAAGCAATTCCAAGCCAATTTCTATGGAATGAATGGCAAGAAGATGAAACTTCAAAACCAGGAGGATGTGAAAGCTGTACTTTCGCATCTAGATGGGAAAGAGTATATCGTTGAAAAGGTTGAGAAGAAAGAGCGCAAACGCAATGCGCCGCTTCCTTACACAACTTCTTCCATGCAGATGGATGCTGCCAATAAGATCAATTTCCGTACTCGTAAGACCATGATGGTAGCACAGCAATTATACGAAGGAATCAATATTGGATCAGGTGTTCAAGGTTTGATTACCTACATGCGTACGGATTCGACTCGGATTAGTCCAGTCGCTCAAAATGAAGCAGCTAGCTTTATCGTTGATCGATTTGGAGATAAGTATTCTAAGCATGGTAGCCGGGTTAAGAATGCTTCTGGTGCTCAAGATGCCCACGAAGCCATTCGTCCTTCTAGCGTCTACAATACGCCTGAGAAAATTGCCAAGTATTTGGACAAGGACCAGCTCAAGCTCTACACCTTGATCTGGAATCGTTTTGTGGCTAGTCAGATGACAGCAGCTATTTTTGATACCATGAATGTCCGTTTAGGGCAAAATGGAGTTCAATATACAGCAAATGGAAGTCAGGTGAAGTTTGACGGCTATTTGGCGATCTACAATGATTCGGACAAGAATAAGATGCTACCGGACATGGAAGAAGGTGACACCGTCACTCAGGTCAACAGCAAACCTGAACAGCACTTTACCCAACCACCAGCTCGTTACTCTGAAGCGACTTTGATTAAGACTTTAGAAGAAAATGGAGTTGGTCGTCCTTCAACCTATGCACCGACCATTGAGACCATTCAAAAACGCTATTACGTGAAGCTTGTAGCCAAACGCTTCGAGCCAACCGAATTAGGAGAAATCGTCAATAAACTGATCGTTGAATTCTTCCCAGATATCGTCAATGTAACCTTTACCGCTGAGATGGAAGGAAAGTTGGATGATGTCGAACTCGGGAAAGAACAGTGGCAAAAGGTTATTGATTCCTTCTACCAACCCTTTAAAAAAGAAGTAGCCAAGGCTGAAGAAGAGATGGAGAAAATCCAAATCAAGGATGAGGCTGCTGGATTTGACTGTGAGGTTTGTGGAAGTCCGATGGTCATCAAGTTGGGTCGATTCGGTAAGTTCTTCGCTTGTAGTAATTTCCCTGATTGTCGCCATACCCAAGCTATCGTTAAGGAAATTGGAGTGGAGTGTCCAGATTGTCACCAAGGCCAAATTATCGAGCGTAAAACCAAACGGAACCGTCTCTTCTATGCCTGCAATCGCTACCCAGACTGCGAATTCACCTCTTGGGACAAGCCAATCGGCCGTGACTGTCCGAAATGTGGTCACTACCTAGTTGAGAAAAAAGTTCGTGGTGGTGGTAAGCAGGTCGTATGTAGTAACGGCGACTACGAAGAAGAAAAAGTGAAATAATCTTTTAGAATCATTCGATGTCTATTATAACGGCAATTTTTAAAAATGTCTGTTATAATAGACATTTTTGTTTTTTTTCGTTATAATAGACATAAGGAGGTGGGCTTATGTATCTTGCTTTGATTGCAGATGTCATTGATTCTAAAATGGTTCAAGAGCGTTTTGACCTGCAAAAACAGTTAGAAAAAACGCTTCAAACGATGAATGAACTATTTGGAGAATTCTTAGCATCCAATTTTACCTTGACCCTTGGTGATGAGTTTCAGGCGCTTTTAAAGGCGGATGCTCCGGTTTTTCAAATCATCGATACCCTGCGTTCTGAACTAACCCCGACTCAACTTCGTTTCGGGATTGGTCTCGGGGAGATTTTAACGGATATTGATCCCTTACAAAGTATCGGTGCGGATGGGCCAGCCTATTGGAATGCACGCGCCGCCATCAATCTGGTTCATCAGAAAAATGACTACGGCAATACCCAGATTTATTTTTTAAGTGGGAAGGAAAAGCAAGACTTCTTTGTGAATGCCCTCATCGCTTCCGGGGAAGCCATTCGTTCGGATTGGCGTGGCAGTCAGGAAGAAATCCTGCTAGATCTTCTTAAGAGATGTGTATATAGTGAGAATTTTAGCCAGCAGGATTTGGCCCAATCGCTGGAGATAAACCCAAGTGCTCTCTCTAAACGGCTGAAAAGTAGTAGTATCCGTGTTTACTTGCGGGGGCGAGCAGCAGCGCTAGCGAGTATTCAAAGTTTAGCGAAAGGAGAGGCTTATGACAGGATTATCTAGTATCGTAACAAATCCATACTTGCTTCTCTTGTTAAGTTGTCATTTGTTGTCGGATTATTATTTTCAAAGTCAAAAGATGGCGGACCACAAGGATCAGGATAAGAAGGTGCTCGGCCTTCACATTCTGTATGTAGCTCTGCCTCTATTCGTCGTTTCCCTCTGTCATCTGGATTTGTGGTGGATTTGCTTGGTCATTTTGCTGACTCATGCGGGAATAGATTTCTTGAAACCGATCGTGCAGCAACAATTGAAACTACCAACCACCTGGACTTTTGCCTTGGATCAAGTCTTGCATGTCGGTATCATTAGTTTCCTAGTCCTTTGGGGAGCTAAAAATGGCACGACTTATTTACCTAGTGACAGTTTAAAGTTAATCTTTTATGTCCTCCTAGTGGGAAAACCGACCAATATTGTCTTTAAGATTCTTTTTGCCAAGTACCAACCTACTTTGAGAAAGAAAATGGATACCATCACTGGGGCTGGTTCCATGATTGGCTTCTTAGAGCGGTTGATTATCGGTGCCTGTCTCGTCTATGGGCAATTTGCTTCTATCGGCCTGGTCTTTACGGCTAAATCTATCGCCCGCTACAATAAAATTTCGGAGAATCCAGCCTTCGCAGAGTATTATTTAATCGGGTCCTTATTCAGTATCCTATCAGCCCTCTTTGCTGCTTGGTTGTGTCTATAAGAAAATAAATAACAGACTTAGGTCTAAGACAGGAAGGAAACCCTCCCTGTCTTTTTACTTGGCTTTTTGGTATAATGGACCAAGTAGAAAATTAGAAAGATTTGTGGGTGTCTAACAGTCCAGTGGGGTGTTTGGATACCTAAAGAGGTATTAGTGTCATGTCTCAATCTTATATCAATGTTATCGGTGCAGGCCTTGCTGGCTCCGAAGCAGCTTATCAGATTGCCCAACAGGGTATTCCGGTCAAGCTATACGAAATGCGGGGAGTCAAATCTACTCCACAACACAAAACAGACAACTTTGCTGAGTTAGTCTGTTCCAACTCTCTCCGAGGGGATTCTCTAACCAATGCTGTCGGGCTCCTCAAAGAAGAAATGCGACGTTTAGGTTCTGTTATCCTTGAAGCAGCAGAAGCGACTCGTGTACCGGCTGGTGGAGCATTGGCAGTTGACCGGGAAGGCTTTGCTAGTCGGGTAACGGAGAAGGTATCTCAACACCCGCTCATCGAAGTGATTCGCGATGAAATTACAGAATTGCCGACAGACGCGATCACAGTGGTCGCAACGGGTCCTCTAACCAGTGATGCCTTGGCGGAAAAGATCCACGCGCTCAATGGTGGCGATGGTTTCTATTTTTACGATGCAGCAGCTCCCATCATCGATGTCAATACCGTCGATATGAGTAAGGTTTATCTTAAGTCTCGCTATGATAAAGGCGAGGCAGCCTATCTCAACTGTCCCATGACCAAACAGGAATTTATGGATTTCCATGAGGCTTTGATCAATGCAGAAGAAGCCCCACTTAACTCTTTTGAAAAAGAAAAGTATTTCGAAGGTTGTATGCCAATTGAAGTCATGGCTAAACGAGGCATCAAAACCATGCTTTATGGTCCTATGAAACCAGTTGGACTCGAGTATCCGGATGACTACAAAGGGCCTCGTGATGGGGAGTTTAAGACGCCTTACGCAGTAGTCCAGCTTCGCCAAGACAATGCGGCAGGAAGTCTCTACAATATCGTCGGTTTCCAAACGCATCTCAAGTGGGGCGAGCAAAAACGGGTCTTCCAAATGATTCCAGGTTTAGAAAATGCGGAGTTTGTGAGATATGGAGTCATGCACCGCAACTCTTACATGGATTCTCCGAACCTGCTTGAACAAACCTACCGTTCGAAGAAACAAGCCAACCTCTTTTTTGCGGGGCAAATGACAGGGGTAGAAGGCTATGTTGAGTCGGCAGCTTCAGGCTTGGTTGCTGGGATTAATGCAGCTCGTCTCTTTAAAGGTGAAGAAGCAGCTGTGTTCCCTGAAACAACAGCTATCGGAAGCTTGGCCCACTATATCACTCATGCTGATAGCAAGCACTTCCAACCGATGAATGTCAACTTTGGAATTATCAAAGAGCTAGAAGGCCTACGCATTCGGGATAAAAAGGAACGTTATGAGAAAATTGCCGAACGTTCTTTACAAGATCTGGCAACATTTATTGGAAAATAAAGTCAATTAATGAAAAAGTTTGGAGAAATTCAGACTTTTTCTTATAAAAATGGTATAATGAATAAAAATTTAGAATATAGAGAGTTTTCTGACAATGAACAAATCCTATTTTTATTTAGATATGAAGACACACGAGTTGAAAGTGCCTTATACCGGAAAACTCCGTCGTGTGCGAGTCTTATTACCTAAAAATTATGAAACAGATACTGATCGGCGCTACCCCGTAGTTTATTTCCATGATGGGCAAAATGTCTTCTATAGCAAGGAAGCCTATGTAGGTCACTCTTGGAAAGTCATTCCAGCCATTAAGCGAAATCCTGACATTAGTCGGATGATTGTCGTTGCCATTGATAATGATGGCTTACAGCGGATGAACGAATACTCTGCTTGGAAGTATAAGGAGTCCAATATTCCTGGGATGCAATTTGGTGGCAAGGGTATCGAGTACGGAGAGTTCGTTATGGAAGTGGTCAAACCTTTCATTGATCAAGAATATCGAACGCTTGCTGATCGAGAACATACAGCCATGATTGGCTCTTCGCTTGGTGGAAATATTACCCAATTTTTGGGCTTAGAGTACCAAGATCAAATCGGTTGTCTGGGAGTCTTCTCCTCTGCTAACTGGCTGCACCAAGATGCCTTCAATCATTATATCGAGCGTAAAAAATTATATGCAGATCAACGCATTTACATCTATGTGGGGACGGAAGAGGCTGATGATA
Source organism: Streptococcus sp. (assembly GCF_030825805.1). Taxonomy (GTDB): domain Bacteria; phylum Bacillota; class Bacilli; order Lactobacillales; family Streptococcaceae; genus Streptococcus. Next base: position 1,235 of record NZ_JAPJPF010000032.1, on the reverse strand, counting down.
CAGATAAAACCCTGATGGCAGGGAATATCAAGCAAGCCTATATTGACTCATCTCTTCGTTACTATCATGATGTCATTCAACAAGGAGTAGCTTTAGAAAATATCGCCATTCGGATTCAATCTGGGGCTATCCACCACGAAGAAGCTTGGGCAGAGCATTTACCGGAATGTCTTCGTTTCTTAGCAGAGAAGTGGGACTAGAAGCTTTTGAAAATTTTATAATAAAGAAAGAGGGAACCTATGAATATTGAACATCTTAGCCACTGGAGTGGCCAACTGAACCGAGAAATGTATCTAAACCGTTATGGACATGCAGGGATTCCTGTAGTGGTCTTCGCTTCATCAGGTGGAAGCCATAATGAGTACTATGACTTTGGTATGATTGATGCCTGTGCTCAGTTTATCGAAGAAGGACGGGTTCAATTTTTCACCCTTTCAAGTGTCGATAGTGAAAGCTGGCTTTGTAATTGGAAAAACCCTCACGACCGTGCAGAAATGCATCGGGCCTATGAACGCTACGTGATTGAAGAAGCCATTCCTTTCATTAAGCACAAAACTGGCTGGTTTGATCCGATGATGACGACTGGTTGTTCTATGGGTGCCTACCACGCCCTTAATTTCTTCTTGCAACATCCGGATGTTTTTAACAAAGTTGTAGCCTTGAGTGGTATCTATGATGCTCGTTTCTTTGTTGGTGAATTTGGTGGGGATGAAGCGATTTACCAAAACTCTCCATCTGATTACATTTGGCATCAAAATGATGGCTGGTTTATCGACCGTTACCGTCAGGCGGAAATTGTCGTTTGTACCGGTCTTGGAGCTTGGGAACAAGATGGTCTACCATCTTTCTACAAACTGAAAGAAGCCTTTGACCACAAAAATATCCCTGCTTGGTTTGCTGAATGGGGACACGATGTAGCCCATGATTGGGACTGGTGGCGCAAGCAAATGCCATATTTCTTAGGACAAATGTATCTATAAGTCAAAAAGGGAGGAGACCTCTATGAATTATCTTGTTATTTCACCTTATTATCCACAAAATTTCCAACAATTCACCATTGAACTAGCAAACAAAGGAATCACTGTCTTGGGGATTGGTCAAGAGCCGTACGAACAGTTAGATGAGCCTTTGCGCAATAGTTTGACAGAGTATTTCCGTGTAGAAAATATGGAAGACTTAGATGAAGTGAAGCGTGCAGCAGCCTTTCTGTTCTATAAACACGGCCCAATCGATCG
>NZ_JAPJPF010000031.1 GCF_030825805.1 Streptococcus sp. | reverse complement strand
GCAAGCTCCTCCTTCAGCGTTCTACTTGCATGTATTAGGCACGCCGCCAGCGTTCATCCTGAGCCAGGATCAAACTCTCATTAAAATAATTGTTTGTCTTAAACTCATTCTGTCACTGACAGATTTATTGTTTTTTTCATTGTTCAGTACTATAACCTTAGTTATAGTGCCCTGCACATTGGTTCGTCTTGTTCAGTTTTCAAAGGTCTTTGTCGCTCTCGCGCGACAACTATATTAGTATATCACGACCACTTCGCCTTGTCAATATCTTTTTTCTATTTTTTTATTTTTTTTGTTGTTTTTTTGATTTGCGACTATTTATTCCCTATATAAAAGGAAAGCTCCTGTATATTCTACAGGAGCTTTCTGACTGAATTCATTTATTTTTCTTTAACTTCGAGAAGTCCAATATCTCCATCTTCACGACGGTAAATAACGTTAGTTGTATTGTCTTCCACATCCTTATAGATGAAGAAGTCATGTCCCAATAGTTCCATTTGAAGAATCGCTTCATCTAATTCCATTGGTTCAATGTCAATCGTTTTTGTACGAACGACTTTTTCCAATGCAACACTTTCTTCTACTAAAACGTCTGTAAAGATTTTGCTAGTTGCAGATTTACTACGATTTTTCTTTTCAATCTTTGTTTTATTCTTACGAATTTGACGTTCAATCTTATCAACTACCAAGTCAATAGATCCATACATATCTTGAGAAACATCTTCTGCACGAAGCGTAATAGAACCAAGTGGAATCGTGACTTCAACTTTTGCAGTTTTTTCACGATAAACTTTTAGGTTTACACGTGCATCCAATTCTTGCTCTGCTTGAAAATATTTTTCAATTTTTTCGAGTTTAGAAACGACATAGTCGTGAATGGCTTCTGTTACTTCTAGGTTTTCACCACGGATACTATATTTAATCATATAAGTACCTACTTTCTAAACGTTTTTCTTTTTATATCTATATTATAACGCTTTCATTTTATTTTTGCAAATATATTTTTGATTATTCTATCTTGCTAATGAAAAAGATCTTATTTCTTTCACCCCATTTACATTTAACATTTCTTTAGCTCTCTCTATTGTTGCCCCTGTTGTGTAGATATCATCCATTATCAGTATTTTCTCCGGCCAGCTTTTGTTTTTAAACTCTTTTCGTTCAAAGGCTTGTTCTGTTTTTAATCTTTCCTTTTTATTTTTCTGTGATTGGGCTTTTGTATTCTTTTTTTTCAATACGTCTTGATAAGGGATTCTTGCAGCTTCTAAGATGGCTGTTACCTGATTAAATCCTCTCTTCTCATTTCTCTCATCGCTTAAAGGAATTGGAACAATGGTATACCCTTTATACTTTTTGAGCGCTAGCTTTACTTCCTCAGCAAAGAGACCAGCTAACAGTTGGTCCCCCTGGAATTTGTATTTCTGAAAATATTCCTTCATTTCCTCGTTATAGTAGTAAAGTGCTTTATGGTTGACACTTTTCCCTTTTCGCTCCCACTCTTGGCAATCTTCACAAGATGTCTCAGAACTTTTTTTACAACAAGTCTTGCAACTAGCTTCACTAACTGCTTCGAACTTGTTTTTACAGTTGTCACATATTGTGAGATTCTTTTTTGTCATTAAGATTAGATTCCTTAAGGATTCTTGATTGGATAACTCTTCATCACATAACAAACAGTTACTCAAAATCCTGCCTCCCGATTCATTTCTTTTATTTCTTTAATGGCTTGTGTCATTTCTTGGCTGCTTCCTTCTGCTAGGAAAAGCAATTCCCCTGTAGGTCTTTCCATACTTCTTCCCACACGACCAGATATTTGAACCAGTGCGCTCTTAGTGAACAGCCGATGATTGGCCTCAATCACAAACACATCTACTTTAGGGAAGGTGACTCCCCTTTCCAGGATTGTCGTTGAAACAAGGATGGTAATTTCTTGGTTGCGAAATTTTTCTACCAGTTCCAATCTATTTTCTGTTTTAGAGGTCACCAGTTCGATGATTTCATCCTTGAAGTTCTCTCTTAAGAGTTTAAGGATCTTTTCTCCTAATTCAATCTCTGATACAAATAGGATCAGTGGAAAGCTTGTTTTTCGTTGTTTCTTTATTAGTCTGAGTAACTTCCCTGGTACTTGCCTCTTTTCTACTTTCTTTCGTAGATCTTTTAGCCATACTTTTTTAGGAATTACTAGAGGATTTCCGTGAAAGCGCCTGGGTAGGCTAACGCGGGTTATTTCCTTTTTTTTGACCTTTTTATCTAACTCTTTTGTAGAGGTAGCTGTCAAATAGATAAGTTTCCCTTTCTTGGTTACGGCATTTGAAACGGCATGGTAGAGAACAGGGTTATCAACAAAAGGAAAGGCATCGACTTCATCGATGATGAGGAGGTCAAAAGCTTGATAGAACTTTAGTAGTTGATGAGTGGTGGATATGATAAGAGGCGTTCGGAAATAAGGTTCTGAATCACCGTGCAACAAGGAGATGGGGCAGGAAAAGTCCTTTGTCATTCGCTTATACAATTCAATACACACGTCAATCCTTGGTGTAGCAATACAAACACATCTCCCCTTTTTTATCACTTCTGCCACCACTTGGTACATCATTTCCGTTTTACCCGCTCCTGTTACTGCGTGTACCATCATCGGCTTGCTATCTGTTAAGGATTGAACCAACTCTTGAGAAACCCGACTTTGAAATGGTGTCAGACTCCCCTGCCATCTTAAGACTTCTTCTTGGGGAAAAGCTTCTTGGGGAAAGTGATAGAGTGTTTGGTCGCTCCTAACTCTTCCTAATTGAATGCAAGCTCTACAATAGTAGCTTCCTATCTGCAGTTTCCATCTAGTCTTATCAATCTGGCTTCCGCAACGATTACAAAGCAAACCCGTCTTTTCCTCTACCATAGTTGGCAGTCGCTGGGCTTGTCCAAGTAGCTCCACCTCTAGTTGATCTTGGGTAAACAACCTTCCATAACAATCTTCAACTTTCATACTTATATATTCGTAAAAGCTCGCAGTTTTAAGAGTTTTTTTGTAAAATAAGTGTATGGAATACAAGACATTTAAAGAGGACGGCCTCGTCCAAGAAGAAATTAAAAAATCTCGCTTTCTTTGCCATGTTAAACGGGTCTATACTGAAGAGGAAGCTCGCGACTTTATAGCTGCTGTCAAGAAAGAACATTACAAGGCAACTCACAATTGCTCCGCATTTGTCATAGGCCAACAGTTTGAGATCAAACGGACCAGCGACGACGGAGAACCGAGTGGTACTGCCGGCGTTCCCATGCTAGGTGTGCTAGAAAATCATGAGTTGACCAATGTCTGCTGCGTTGTCACTCGTTATTTTGGTGGGATCAAGCTAGGCGCAGGCGGTCTGATCCGTGCTTATGCCGGTAGCGTCGCTCAGGCTGTGAAAGAAATCGGTCTCGTTGAAATCAAGGAGCAAGTTGGGTTAGGGATTACCTTGACTTATCCCCAATACCAAGAGTTTGTGAACTTTCTATCCGCTCACCAATTAGCAGAATTTCAGACAGACTTCACCGATGCTGTCTTTAGTCTGATTTATGTAGATAAAGAGCAAAAAGAAGATGTGATTGCAGACCTGATTGATTTTTACCATGGAAAAGTTGAGATTAGTGATCAGGGGCTAAAGGAAGTGGAAGTTCCTATCCAGTTATAAAAAAAGGCTATCACCTCGATAGCTTTTTTATATTTTACAAACCGGATTACTGGCGGTATACTGGATACACTAACAAAGGAGTGTATATCGTATGCCAATCTATGAAAATATTACAGAATTAATCGGAAAAACACCTATTGTAAAATTGAACCACTTGGTACCTGAAGGGGCTGCTGATGTCTATGTTAAACTAGAAGCCTTCAACCCAGGTTCATCTGTCAAAGACCGGATTGCTCTTAGCATGATTGAAAAAGCAGAACGAGATGGTCTGCTTCAACCTGGTTCTACTATCGTTGAAGCAACCAGCGGAAATACAGGAATTGGTTTATCATGGGTTGGGGCTGCCAAAGGGTATAAAGTCGTCATCGTCATGCCTGAAACCATGAGTGTTGAACGTCGGAAAATCATTCAAGCTTATGGAGCTGAACTGGTCTTAACTCCAGGTAGTGAAGGAATGAAAGGAGCTATCGCTAAAGCAGAAGAAATCGCTGCAGAACGAAACGGTTTCCTTCCCCTCCAATTTAACAACAGCGCCAACCCAGAAGTCCATGAAGCAACAACAGGACAAGAAATTTTAGAAGCTTTTGGGCCAAATGGATTGGATGCCTATGTCAGTGGTGTTGGAACAGGTGGAACTATTTCAGGTGTTTCTCATGCCTTGAAAAAAGTCAACCCAGCCGTTCAAGTCTATGCCGTTGAAGCAGATGAATCAGCGATTCTTTCTGGCGAAAAACCAGGACCTCACAAAATCCAAGGACTTTCAGCAGGGTTCATTCCAGAAACTCTGGATACCAATTCTTATGATGGCGTAATCCGTGTCACTTCTGAACAAGCTTTAGAATTAGGTCGCTACATTGGTGGAAAAGAAGGATTCTTAGTTGGAATTTCATCTGCCGCCGCTATCTATGCAGCGATTGAAGTCGCAAAAGAGCTTGGAGCTGGTAAAAAAGTCTTGGCCTTGGCACCAGATAATGGGGAACGTTACCTTTCGACTACTCTTTACGATTTTGAACAAGAATAAGAAAGAGGCTACAATGTAGCCTCTTTTTGAATGTAGATAAACTATTGTTTTACATAAAACAGCTGGATGATTTTCAAAAAATGACTTTTTTTTTTAGTCATTTAAGAAGATGAAAAACTTTCCGCTGTGAGAAAAGTGCCTGAAACACAGTTGTTTCAGGTACTCGGAATTATTGAGGCCTTAGGCTCAATAATTAGTCATGGAACTTCTACGAGGTTCGCTGACGTCCGTACTCACCTAAGGAAAGTTTCTAAAATTACTTTGTCTTTAATCTGAAAGAGGCTACAATGTAGCCTCTTTTTCTTCTATCTGCGGAAACAAATTCTTATTTTCCCCGCCCAGTATCACTCAAAAATTCTTTACTTTCTTTAATCCAAATAGGTAATTGCTTAGCTAAAGGAGTAAAACCGATCTTATGGCGATCATTCGAAAAACGATGATGACGAAAGTGCTTTCTATTCCCAGCTTCTAAGGTTCGAAGGGACAAACTAGCCTTCCCTGAATATTCATCAATATCGATGACCTGAGTAGTAACTTCATCTCCAATTTTTAAAATATCATGAATGTTGTCAATATACCCACTGCGGATTTCAGAAATATGGATTAAACCGGTTACCCCTGTCTCTAGTTCAACAAAGGCTCCATAAGGTTGCAACCCTGTCACAACACCCTTCAGTTTATCCCCGATTCTCATGCGTCTCCCTCAATATCAATCGATTCCATCACCACATCTTCTTTGGGTTTGTCCATGGCACCTGTCTCGACTGCTGCAATGGTGTCCAATACTTGATAAGAAGCTTCGTCCATCAACTGACCGAATACTGTGTGACGACGGTCCAAATGAGGCGTTCCTCCTTCTTCTGCATAAATTTCTGCAATAGCTTCAGGCCAACCACCACGGGCAATTTCCTTTTTAGAATAAGGAAGGTGTTGGTTTTGAACAATGAAGAATTGACTGCCATTGGTATTTGGTCCGGCATTGGCCATAGATAGCGCGCCACGGATATTGTACAATTCTTCAGAGAATTCATCTTCAAAAGATTCTCCGTAGATGGATTCCCCACCCATACCTGTTCCAGTTGGGTCGCCACCTTGGATCATAAAATCTTTAATGATGCGGTGGAAAATCACTCCGTTGTAATAGCCGTCTTTCGCAAGCGCAATAAAGTTTGCAACGGTTTTTGGTGCTTGATCAGGGAAGAGACGAATCTTCAGATCTCCATAGTTGGTATGAATCGTCGCAATTGGTCCTGTTTCCTGATCCATTTTTGTTTGTGGTAAATGCAATTCTTTTTCAACCATTTTTAACTCCTCTAAGGCATGTAAAATGCCATCTTCTTCTAAAGTTTTTGTGACATAATCTGCTTTAGCTTTTAATGCTTCCTGGGCATTTCCCATGGCAATCGCTAAACCAGCATAGTCAAATAATTCTATGTCGTTCAATCCATCCCCAAATGTTAAGACATTTTCTGGTTTGAGCCCTAGTTTTTCTACTACCTTTGAGACACCATGAGCTTTGGATTGCTGATTCAAGACAACATCAGATGAAATTGGATGCCAGCGAACCAAACGCAATTCTTGTGCCAAATCCTCTGGGAGAGCATCGAATGCTTCACCAGTCTCGAAGGTCCACATTTGATAGATAGAATGCTTGGCAGCAAAATCAGGATTCACTGGTAGATTTGGATAGATGGGATCAATGGCCTGGCTCATCTCTTCCGTCCGAACAGAAAGGGCTGCTTGATGGCTCCCAACCAAACCATAATGAATTCCAACTTGCTTGGTCCAAGCAATAAAGTCTTGAATAAGTGGATTTGGTACCCTTTCTTCATAAATGACATTTTCCTTGCGATCAATCACGTAGGAGCCATTCAAAGTGACATAGAAGTCCGGTTGGAGAGCCTTGATTTCTTCTGGTACTCCAAAAATCCCTCGTCCACTAGCAATAGCTGTGTAAATTCCTTTTTCTCGTAATTGAGAGAATACTCTGGTGATCGAAGCTGGAACATAGCCTGTCTCAACATTTCGTAAGGTATCGTCAATATCGAAAAATACTATTTTAATCTTTTTCGCTTTGTAGCGTGTTTTTGCATCCATGTTGGTCTCCATTTAGTATGCTGTCTATTATAGCATGTTTTTGACTAAAAATCTTCCTGAGAGACCAAGTGATGTTGGAAGGCATAAACTACTGCTTGGGTACGATCGCTCACTTCTAATTTTGACAATATATTCGACACATGGGTCTTGACTGTTTTTAATGAAATGAATAATTCATCAGCTATCCGTTGATTTTCGTACCCCTTGGTTAGTAAAGCCAAGATATCTCGTTCACGCGCGGTCAGGTCATCATGGAGTTCCACGTGATTTTTTCGATACTCTACTTTTTGGCTGACTTCTGTCTCAATCGCCAACTCTCCCTGCTCCACCTTGTAGATTGCACGGAGAATTTCCTCTGCACTGGAAGTTTTGAGCATATAGCCTTTAGCTCCCGCATCCAAGACAGGGTAAATTTTTTCATTGTCCAGATAGGACGTTAGGATTAATATTTTTGCATCTGGCCATTCCTTTAAGATGGCGAGCGTCGCTTCAATCCCGCTCATATGGGGCATGACAATATCCATAATAATGACGTCTGGTCGTTCTTGTAAAGCTAACTCGACACCCTCTTGACCATCACTAGCCTCTAGGACTTGGTCAATCCCCTCTTGCATACTTAAATAACTTTTTAATCCTAATCGGACCATCTCATGATCATCTACTAGTAATAATTTCATCATTTTCTCCTTCTACTAATGGCACTTTGATATCAATGGCCACTCCTTTTTTGGGACTGGCCAAAATTTTAATTCTTCCTGCCATGTCATCCACTCGATCTTGAATATTTTTCATACCGTAACTTAGTTCACCCAGCGATTCTGGATCAAAGCCTACTCCGTCATCTGCTATCTTGAGATGGAGGGATTGTTCTGCTTGCAAAAGATAAACATCTAATCGCTTGGCATGAGCATGTTTCAATGTATTGCTAACCACTTCTTGCACAATCCGGAAAATATGCTCTTCAATGGCTTTAGGTAATTTTTGAACATCGTGTTCAAAATGAACTTCTAAATTGCTCTTTTCTTGCAGTTCTCTAAAAATCACCTGCAGACCTTCTACTAGGTTCCGACCTTCCAATTCTGTCGGCCGTAAATGCAGTAGCAAAATTCGCAAATCATTTTGAGCAGTATTTAGAATCTCTGTAACTCCCTTCAACTGTTGCCCTACTTTAGGAAGTTGAAGAACTTGATCCTGGCTGGCTACACCGGACAAGATCATGTTGGCTGCAAATAATTCTTGGCTCACCGTATCATGGAGATCTCGCGCAATTCGCCTGCGTTCTCTTTCCACAATCTCTTCTTCATTTTGCATGACTCGATTTTCTGTTCGTTGCAAATTTTCTGTTAGCCGTTTGAGCTTCCGATCCAAGCGTTGAAAATCTTCATTAATTTCTTTGTTTTCTCCCAGTTTTAACTTCTTGCCTTCGAGCAAGCTTCTTAGGTTTTTTTGGACGGTATTCATAATTGTAAATTGAATCAATTTAATCAATAAAATCATCAAAATAGTGAGAGCAACCGTCAAGCCAAAGCCAATAAACAGAAATGCACGAAGCTTTGATAAATCTTCCAATAGATAAGTCCACTGAAAGTCGAAGAGACCAAAGATAGAATGGATAATAACAGCTAGAATTAAGACCGTATATAGGAAGATTAAAAGATAGTCTGTTCGTTTCATCCTCTGACCACCTCCACATCTCCAACGATTCCTGCTACAACAAGCTTCACTGTCCGATGGGAACTTCGATAATCTGGCGTCTCCATGCTAACTGTCTCATTTCTCAATTTCCTAGGTTTTTGAGAAAAGAGGCGTAATTCTCCATATAAGGTATTCACCTGCAAGCTAAGCTCTACATCCACTGGCAGAATAATTTTAGTATTGCCAAACATCTTTCTCATGATTATGACATTGTCATGATTTACGACAATCACTTCATCTAAGTGAATCGTATCCTTCCCGACTAAACGTGTAATCGTTAAATCACGAAAATGGCAGTTTACCTTTGAAAAATGATGCAAATCTCCAATCCAAGGCGTTTTCTCTTGTCGGATTTCTACATCTTCCTCATAATCTATCTTCACTTCTTCGTTTTCACGGTAAAAATAAGGATAAGCCACCAGCATGGCATAGACTACGGCAAACAAAAGCGCAGCGATGACATAGGGATTTAGCATGACAATAAAAAACAGCAGGATGCTGGACGCCACTAAAAGAAAATTACTCCGTTGTTTTCCGATGTAATAATACAATAGAAGTAAGCAAAGAACCACGATTAGGACAATACGAGATATATTTCCCGCTAAAATAGTGATTGCAGCCATGGTGAGTAACAAAGCTTCGACAAACACAAACAATTGAATCTTCCACATAATTGAACCTCTCCATTCTATTTTATCAAAATTCCAAGGGATTCGCTTCCGCCTCTAGAAGGATTCATTCCTACTCTCTCTTTACTGAAAAAACCAGACCGATTTGGTCTGGTTTTATAAGATCATCACGTTACTATTCTGGCTCAGTGGTAGCTGAAGGATCCGTATTGGAATGTGATTCCACTGTTGTAGAGCTTGAGCTGTCTGATGAACTGCTTGAAGCTTTCGTACTACTTGATGGTTCCGTCTTCGGTTCGTACACAGTCAAGACAATACGAGTCTTTTTAATATCGATGCTTGATTGAGCTTCTGGAGTCTGACTCACAATTTGACCTGGTAAGACTTCTACTCCAGCCGGAAGATGCGATGTGGTCTTCCGTTCAATATTTGCTTCCTTCACCCCGTAGATCTGAACGAGATTAGAAACAGCAAATTCATAATAAGAACCGACATAACTTGGTAATTCGATGGAATTACTTTCCTTAGATACTTTCAGAACAACCTTCGTACTAGAAGTCAAATCATATTTTTGACCAGCGGCAGGAGATTGCTCAATAACGATTCCTGGCTCTACTTCATTGGTCTCAACTTCTTCAATCGAAATGAGCTTGCTAGACAGCTTATAGTTATTTTTCAGGTCATTTTCTGCATCTTCTCTAGCCATATTAGTATAGTCTCTCATGTCAAAGGTGCTTGGTCCTTTCGAAACAACCAAATCAATCTTGCTGTTTTCCTTTTTCTGAGCTCCAGCATTTGGATTGGTACGAATCACATAGCCCTCAAGTACAGAATCACTGTATTCTTCTTTTTCGTCTCCAACTTGAAGATCCTGATCTTCAATGATAGCCCGAGCTTCTGCGACAGTTTTTCCAGATACATCCGGAACTGTTTTGTTGGCTGGACTCATATAAAGAAGAAAGGCAAAGGCAGCTAGTACCAAAGCTAAAGCAACAAACAAGACTTTATAGCGTGTCCTCAAACGACGACGTGGCTTATTTTTTGGAGAAACTGGAACTGTTCTATCCTCTGAAGTCCCTGGTAGGTCCTCATGAACGGCCGGACGAACGTCTGATGTTGGAAGTGGAGCTGGTTTTGGAACCACGTTTACCTTTGGTAGGGTCTTGGTATCCGCTTTTGAAGCGTCATCAAAGACCAATTTCTTCTCGTTACGCCGTTCATAAGATAAGCAGCTAGATAGGTCGACATACATTTCAGCTACCGACTTATAGCGATCGGATAGTTTCTTTGCCGTTGCCTTAATAACCACATTTTCCAAGGCTTGTGGAACATTTTTATTTTCTTCGATGATGGATGGAAGTGGTTTTTGGAAATGTTGTAGTGCGATGGTCACTGCACTATCCCCATCATAAGGGATATGTCCCGTCAGCATTTCATAGAAAATAATTCCCATTGCATAAATGTCACTTTGAACAGAAGCTTTCGATCCTCTGGCTTGTTCAGGGGACAAATAATGAACCGATCCCAACATAGAGTTTGTCTGAGTGAGACTCGTTTCTGCAAAGGCTACTGCAATCCCAAAGTCAGAGACCTTGGCATTTCCGTCAGGTGTTAAAAGGACGTTTTGAGGTTTTAAGTCACGATGAATAATCCCTTGTGTATGCGCCAGGCGCATAGCAAGAAGGATTTGCCCCATCAAGCGAACGGCTTCTTCATTTGAAAGAGGTGCATTTTCCTTGATATAACGTTTCAAGTCTAAGCCAGCGACATATTCCATCGCCAAGTATTGTTGACCTTCCTCTTCACCGATATCCGTAATCCGAACGATATTTGGATGATCCAAATCTGCCATCGCTTTGGCCTCTCGTTGGAAGCGAGCAACTGCAATTGGATCTGTTTGGTAATTGGTCCTCAGTACTTTAACTGCAACTTCTTCACCATCTAAGATTAAATCCCGAGCGAGATAGACGTCTGCCATCCCTCCACGCCCGATTTGACGGATTATCTTATATCGTCCGGCAAAAATTTTGCCGATTTGAATCATGCTATATCCTCCTCAGCAAAGTGAATCAGTACAACTGTAATATTGTCCAAACCGCCAGCATTATTCGCAAAGCGAACCAAGGTTTTTGCCTTTTCTTCAACCGATAAATCGCTGGTAACGATATCACGGATTTCATCACCAGAGATCATATTGGTTAATCCATCACTATTGATAACAATGAAATCTCCCGCTTCAATCGTAACCATACCAAAGTCCGGCTGCAATTCATCCTTTTGTCCAATAGATTGGGTGATGATATTGCGTTGCGGATGATGAGCTGCCTCTTCTTCCGTAATCTGGCCAGCTTTGAGCAAGGCGTTTACTAAGGAATGGTCACTGGTTAATTGATGGTATTCCCCATTACGCACGAGTCCAATTCGAGAATCTCCTACATGCGCAAATAAGACTTGGTCATCGATAATGGCGAGAGCTTCCAGAGTTGTTCCCATTCCTTTATGTTCTTCATCTTGACCAATGCGATGGATCTGCTGATTTTCTTTTTCCAGATTATCTGCAAACCACTCTCTTACTTCGTTAATGGTGCTGATTTCAGTCGCTACCCAAGCAGCGCCAAGATCTGTAACAGCCATCTCGCTCGCAATATTGCCAGCACGATGCCCCCCCATCCCGTCAGCTAGAAAAATCATGGATTTTCCTGCTTTGTTTTTATATTGATTTGCATAGTCTTGGTTATTTGTCCGTCTTTGACCTACATCGGTTAAGATAGAAATTTCCATACTGTCCGTATCCTCCTGAGATTACGATATTCTTCGAAAACGACTAATAAAGAAACCATCGCTTCCATACAATTCCGGCGTAATTAAAATACAACCCTCTTTCAGAATATCTTTTCGTTCATGATCTAATGGCACGAGTTCAAAATTTGGATGGGTTTCTAAAAACTGGTGAACCACATCAAAATTCTCTTCTCCTATAATTGTGCATGTACTGTAGACTATTATACCATCTTTCCGCACACTTTGACAAACTCCATCCAATATTTCCAATTGAATCGCCTGCAGAGATGCAAAGTCAGCATTATCTTTATTGTACTTGATGTCTGGCTTTCGGCGGATCAAACCAATCCCAGAGCAAGGGGCATCTACCAAGATTTTATCGAAGGCATCCGATCCAAAAGTTTCAAATACCTTGCTGGCATCCAGTTTTTTTGTCTGGATTTTATCTGCCACTCCTAGACGCTCCGCGTTTTCCTGAATTAATTGGAGCTTATGATCGTACAAGTCCAATGCTGTAATCTTCCCATCGACTAGATAAGAAGCTAGATGAGTAGTCTTGCCACCAGGTGCTGCACAGGCATCCAATACCTGGTCTGAAGGTTGAACCTCTAAAGCTGGAGCTACCAATTGACTTGTCTCATCTTGAATGGTCAGTTTTCCTTGCTTGAAGTAATCAGAGCCTGCAAAATAACCATTCTCCTTTACAAGGGCAGTTGAGGCCAAGAGGGAATCTGAAGCCTGCAACTGGTCCTTGATTTCTTCTTTTTGGTCAAGGTCAACCACTCTCACACTAGCCTTATTGCGAACATAGAGACTTTCGAAAATTGCAATTGCCCGCTTTTCTCCATACTCATCCAGCAGCTTTTTCACCAACCAAACCGGAAGTGAATAACGGATCGAAAGTCGTTTGTTGACTCGTTTAATCTGGTCAATCGATGGAAGCCCCTCTCGTAGCATTTTCCGTAAGAGAGCATTGACATATTTTTCGCTCCCCTTCTTCCGTCGCTTGGCAAGCTCTACTGCTTCATGGACAACAGCATGGGGAGGAATCTTCTCAAGATAGACGAACTGATAGAGGCTCATCAATAAAAGATGATAGATCCATGGGTCTACCTGATCACGATCAGCGACAAAGTGCGATAGATACCATTCCAAAGTTAATTTACGCGAAACCGTCCCATAAACGATTTCGGTCACTAGACTTTTATCCACTTCTGACAAAGTTGCCTTTCTCAGAGCTTTTTTGAGGGCAATATTTGAAAAGGCACCGTCCTGGAAAATCTCTCCTAAGGTAGAGAGGGCCAACCCTCGTGCAGTCTGCATCTTATTTACCAAATTGATCACCTACTTGCAATTGTCGACCTAAGCCATTTAAGAAATCTCCAACAGCCATTTTAGGTTTGCCAGCTGGCTGAACCAGGATCAAGGCCAAGGCTCCCTCACCTGTCGCAACAAGGATTTCATTTTTATGGAGAGCCAAAATTTCCCCTGGTTGACCTTGTCCTTCACACGGTTTCGCTTGGTAAATCTTGAAGCGTTCTCCCTTCCATAAGGTATGGGCAACCGGCCAAGGATACATGCCTCGAACTTGGTTGAAGAGTTCACGGTTGGTCCGTGTCCAATCCAGACGTTCTTCTTCCGGTTTGATATTGGGAGAGTAGGTTACTTGTTTGGGGTCCTGGGCTTGTGGCTTAAGTTCTCCTGCAAGATAAGACGGCAAGGTCTCTAAGAGAAGATCCCGACCGATAAGAGCTAATTTCTCAAACATGGTTCCCACATTGTCCTCTTCTAAAATAGGGATGGCACGAGAGGAAATCATATCTCCGGCATCCATCTCTTTGACCATTTCCATGATGGTCACACCAGCTTCTTTATCCCCATTCATAATGGCATAATGAATAGGAGCCCCACCACGGTATTTTGGAAGAAGAGAAGCATGGACGTTTACAGCAAACTTCATCGCCTCTAACAAACGACTCGGCAAGAATTGTCCAAAGGCTGCTGTAACAATCCCGTCTGCTCCCAAAGCCAATAAATCTTCTAACTCCTGGCTTCCCGATAGTTTCTCCGGCTGGTAGACTGGCAAACCTGCTTCTAAAGCCACTTCTTTTACCGGCGTCATCCGAATTTCTTTTTTTCGCCCAACTGCTCGATCTGGTTGAGTCACAACGGCTAGAATCTCATAGCGTTCATCAGAAATCAAGCCTTTTAAAACTGTAGCCGAGAAATCAGGCGTTCCCATAAATAGTATTTTTGTCATTTTTTCTCCTTCTACATAAAACTTTGCGGTTCATTGTCAATGCTGACTCGAAGATCTTGATTTTCCCGCTCTTGAGTAAAGTCCAAAATCTGATTTAAGACTTGTGGTAACTGGTCTTCAAACCGGTACTTCAACAGGATCTGGTAATGGTATAAATTATGCGTACGAGCAATTGGTTTTGGCGTTGGTCCCAAAATTTGAACCTGTTCCGACAAACCTGCTTTCAACAGGTCCATCACCTGATAAGCTTTTTTAACGACAACCTCTTCTTGTTTGTGAGAGAGGGTCAAACCTACTGTGTAATAATAAGGCGGATAGCCTAACTGGCGACGAACCTTCATTTCATAGGCATAAAATCCTTCGTAATCTTGGCGTTTTGCATATTCAATAGCATAATGATGAGGATTATAGGTCTGGATCAGAACCTGTCCTTCTTTATCCGCACGACCAGCCCGTCCTGCCACCTGGGTTAATAGTTGGAAGGTCCGCTCTGACGAGCGAAAATCAGGTAAATTTAGGGCTGTATCCGCATTGAGGACACCGACTAGCGTTACATTGGGGAAATCCAAACCTTTGGCGATCATCTGGGTCCCCAGTAAAATATCGGCTTGTCCTTGACCAAACTGGTCCAACAAGGCCTCGTGACTCCCTTTTTTCCGAGTGGTATCGACATCCATCCGCAGAATGCGGGCTTCAGGAAAAATTTCTTGTAGCTCATCGTAGGCCTTCTGGGTCCCCGTCCCGTAGTAACGAATCGATCGACTTTGGCAATTAGGACAGACTGTAGGAATAGCCTTATGGTAATTGCAATAATGGCAGTCCATCGTCTTAGTGTCCATATGGAGGGTCAAGGAAATATCGCAATTCGGACAGGTATCTACCTGACCGCACTCGCGACACATGACAAAGCTGGAATAACCCCGGCGATTGAGCATGAGGACGACTTGCTCTTTTCGTTGCAGACGTTCTGCTATCGCTTCAAGCAACTTGGGGGTATAGGTTCCAGATTCCTGCTGGCCAATATAGTCCCTGAAATCGATCACCTCTACCTCTGGAATGCGAGCAAGCGGATTGGCCCGTTGGGTCAGTTGAAGAAATTCATAAACCCCTTTTCCTGCACGGGCCCGCGTTTCCAAGCTAGGAGTCGCCGACCCCAAGACCAAAACAGCTTGGTGGTATTGAGCTCGTAACAAAGCCACTTCACGCGCATGATAACGAGGATTGCTATCTTGTTTATAAGTAGCCTCATGTTCTTCGTCAATAATGATAGCTCCCAAATTCTTAAGAGGAGCAAAGATAGCAGACCGAGCTCCAACGACTACTTGGGCCTCCCCTCGCTCTACTCGTCTCCACTCGTCGTATTTTTCACCGTTGGATAGACCCGAATGAAGGATGGCTACCCGATCCCCAAAGCGAGAAATGAAGCGGTCCGTCACTTGAGGCGTCAAGGAAATCTCAGGAACCAACATAATCGCTGTTTTCCCTTTTTCTAGCACCTCTTGGATGATTTGGAGATAAACCTCTGTCTTCCCACTCCCCGTCACTCCTTCAAGTAAGAAGGGTTTGGAAGGTTGACCAATTTTGCTCGTTACTGCTTGCACTGCTCCTTCTTGTTCAGCATTCAAAACCAATGCCTCCGTCGACTCCTTGTCCTTAAAGTAGACTGCCGCACGATTGACTTCTTTCTCAAACACAAGCAAGGCACCTTGGTCGATGAAATAGTTCACCACTGGACGAGAGAAATCCGCCAACAAATCCCTCAAAGGTGCTTCCTCTTTTTGACCTTGAACAAAGTCTCGCAAGGCCAAGCGCTTTTTAGCATTCTTGGCGATGTCTAAGTTTTCAAGTAGGAGATGATTTACCCGATACCATTTTTCTGTCTTGATATGTTTACGATCTACCGCTTGGTACTCTACTTCCAGCTCTCCCTTACGAGTCAGTCGCATCATCCGTGCTTGGGCTTCAATATCTAAAGAAGAAAAAGCCAAGCTAGTCGCTGTTCCAAAAATATCCTCTCGATCTTCTGGCGATAATAGTTCTGTCGGATGGAGAATTTTATCATAGGAAGAATTTAAAACACTCGGGAGCATGGCTTTCAAGAGGGTAATTTTGTAGGCAAAAACTGTCTTTCGCAACTGATCTGCTAGCCAAAATTGCTCCTCTCCTAAAACCGGTTGGTAGTCTAAGACTTCCACAATACTTTTTAATTCTTGGTCTTGAGCTGCTAGAGTGGTTTCCTCTAAGCCAACTACAATTCCTTGAATGAGCCGATTGCCCTTTCCAAACGGAACATGCACCCGCATTCCTTTTTCCAAGAATGGAGAAAACTCTTCCGGTACTTGGTAACTATAGGGTTTATCCGTCTGCATCAAGGGAACATCAACAATGACTTGTGCAAGCATGTTTCCACCTCCTTCCTGCCCTAGTGCTAAATAGCAAAAAATAAGATTGAGCGAACCCAACCTTAAATTTTTTCCCCATCTTCTTTTTCTTTTGCGATTTGTTCTTTAATTTTACGCTCTTCTTCTTCTTTACGCAAGCGTTCTGCTTCGATTCGGCGACGAACCGCTTCGCGCTTGGCTTCTGGATCTGGGTGAATCACCACATTTCCTGATTCAATCTCTTCCAAGGCACGCAAGGTAGATTTTACGGATTGAAATTCTTGAGTGGGACTTGCACCACTCTCTAACTCATGAGCTCGTTTGGCTTCAAGAATAACCAAAGAATATTTTGACGGTACTTTATCCAACAATGTATCAATGGATGGTTTTAACATCATAATCTTTTTACCTAATTCCTATTCTAAATTATCGTACCACCTGAGTGGCTTTGGGAAGCATTTCTTGGTAGTGACCAATCACCCGATCAACACGGAAATGTTCCGCCTCAATCACACGTTTGACACGTTCCGCAGCCAGAGGCACTTGGTCATTGACAATGGCATAGTCATACTCACGCATCAAGGCAATCTCTTCTTTGGCCTTTTCGATCCGTTGGGCAATCACTTCCGCACTATCCGTGCCACGTCCAACCAATCGATCTTGCAACTCATCCAAATCTGGAGGAGTCAAGAAAATGAAGACGGCATCGGGTACCTTTTTCTTCACCTGCAAAGCCCCTTGCACTTCGATTTCAAGGAAGACATCGATCCCCTTATCAAGAGTCTCGTTCACATAGGTCAAGGGAGTCCCATAATAATTACCTACATATTCAGCATATTCGAGCATTTGACCTTGACGAATCAACTCCTCAAATTCTTCACGTGTACGGAAGAAATAGTCTACTCCGTCCACTTCACCAGGGCGTTGTGCACGTGTTGTCATCGATACTGAGTATTGAAATTGATTGTCTGAGCTTTCAAAAATCTCGCGTCTAACCGTCCCCTTCCCAACACCTGAGGGCCCTGAGAAAACGATTAATAATCCTCGATCCGCCATTTTATCTCCTTCGCTATCTTTCTATCTAGTGTAACAAAAATAGAAAGATTTTTCAACAGATTTTTCCTAGAGACAAGGCTCCTAACCCCTTCTCTGCCAATGAACCATTTCATCTGTGCTAAGCCATTTTTAACACGACTCACAAAAAAATAGCCAACTAAGGTTGTTCCACCTTAGCTGACTATCTTTTATATATGGCTTTTAACAAGCTCTATTTTGCATAATCAATGGCACGTAATTCACGAATAACGGTTACCTTGATGTTACCAGGGTACTCCAAGTTGGACTCAATCTTCTCACGGATATCATGAGCCAAGATGGTCAACTTATCATCCTTGACTTCTTCAGGGCTGACCATAATTCGAATTTCACGACCTGCTTGCAAGGCAAAGCTGGTCTTAACTCCCTCAAAGCCATTTGCAATTTCTTCAAGATCTTGCAGGCGTTTGATGTAGCTTTCAAGAGACTCGCTCCGGGCACCTGGACGCGCTGCACTCAAGGCATCTGCTGCTGCAACAATAACTGCGATGACACTTTCTGGTTCGACATCACCATGGTGACTGGCAATCGTATTGACAACAACAGGGTGCTCTTTGTATTTACGAGCTAATTCAGTACCAATTTCTACGTGGCTACCTTCTACCTCGCGGTCGATGGCTTTACCAATATCATGAAGGAAACCAGCTCGACGAGCCAAGGTAGCATTTTCACCAAGCTCACTAGCAATAATACCAGATAACTTAGCGACCTCAATGGAGTGACGCAAGACGTTCTGTCCATAGGAAGTTCTGAATTGCAAGCGTCCCATAATCTTCATCAAATCAGGATGTAGATTTGGTGCGCCAATTTCATAGGCTGCCGCTTCACCATATTCACGAATCCGTTGGTCAATTTCCAAACGGTTCTTCTCTACCAACTCTTCAATCCGAGCTGGATGGATGCGACCATCTTTCAAGAGACTTTCCATGGTCATTCGTGCGATTTCCCGACGAATCGGATCAAATCCAGACAGTGTAACTACTTCTGGAGTGTCATCAATAATCACATCCACACCTGTCAAACTTTCGAAGGTTCGGATATTTCGACCTTCGCGACCAATAATCCGGCCCTTCATTGCATCATCTGGTAAATGAACCGTTGAGTTGGTCTGTTCTGCCACAAAATCCCCGGCCATCCGTTGCATGGCTTGAACCAGGATATCTTTTGCAACTTTATCTGAACGTTCTTTCACTTCCACTTCTGCTTCTCGAATTCGAGTCGCAATCTCTTTGGAGAGTCGTTCTTCTGTTTGCGTTAAGATAATATCACGTGCTTCCGATTGAGTCAGAGAAGCAATTTTTTCTAATTCTTCTTCTTTCCTCTTTTCTAGCTCATGTAATTGTTCTTCACGCGCATCAATGTGTTTAGTTCTATCTGAAAGACTTTGCTCTTTTTGTTCAAGAGCTTGCTCTTTGCTCGTAAGATTGTCATCTTTGCGATCAAGA
Source organism: Streptococcus sp. (assembly GCF_030825805.1). Taxonomy (GTDB): domain Bacteria; phylum Bacillota; class Bacilli; order Lactobacillales; family Streptococcaceae; genus Streptococcus. The sequence goes on along the minus strand of NZ_JAPJPF010000031.1, from coordinate 3,844 downwards.
TTATTCGAACGTTCCGCTAAGCGGGTTTCTAATTGTTTTAATTCTTGACGCTCTGATTTAAACTCAGCATCGACTTCTTCTCGATATTTTCTGGCTTCTTCCTTTGCCTCCAAAAGTGCTTCTTTTTTAAGTGAACTAGACTCGTGCTTAGCTTCTTTCAAAATCAAATCAGCTTCGCGCTCTGCCTGTCCACGTAAATTCGTTGCTTCTTGTTCAGCATTTAAAAGAGTAAGTTCTGCAGCCTCTTTCGATGCTTTCATCTTGACTGAGATCCCTACATATCCAATGACTAAACCAATGATTGCGGCAAAAACAATTGCAATTCCAAATTCCATGTTTTTACCCCTAATCTAATGAATAGTTGAATTAAAAAATTCTTTATTATTTTATCATATTTTTACAAAATTAACAAACAAATTTTCTAGCGAAAACTAATCTATTTCTGCTATTCTTCTAATGCTTCTCCCCCTTGAGTCTAACGGGAAAACACCCTAAAACAAGCTTCTGAATCCTATTTCAACGGCTACTTGCCTCTCTCTTCTCTTGTGTTTTCTTCCAGCGCCAATTGTGCTATAATCAAGAAAAAAGAAATTGAGGAAGATACATGACGAAAGAAGTTATTGTGGAAAGTTTTGAACTAGACCACACTGCTGTAAAAGCCCCTTACGTCCGCCTAATCGGAGAGGAAACTGGACCAAAAGGAGATGTTATCTCAAACTATGATATCCGCTTGGTTCAACCAAATGAAGACTCTATCCCGACTGCTGGTTTACATACAATCGAGCATCTATTAGCTATGTTGATCCGTAAACGCATTGATGGAATGATCGATTGTTCCCCATTTGGGTGTCGTACTGGCTTCCATATGATTATGTGGGGACAGCACGATCCAAAAACCATTGCACAAGTGATTAAATCCTCCCTAGAGGAAATTGCTGAAGCGACAAGCTGGGAAGACGTGCCAGGAACGACGATTGAATCTTGTGGAAACTATAAAGATCACAGCCTCTTTTCTGCCAAAGAGTGGTGCAAATTGATTCTCGAACAAGGTATTTCTGACGATCCATTCACACGCCATATCGTATAAAAAACAAAAGACTTCTCTTTGAAAGAGAAGTCTTTTTTAATTCTTAATAATCCAATGCATCGGAATGGCCTTTTCCGTTTCCGACAAAGTAGCCTGTTTTAGCATTGATACTAAACAAATAAGTTCCATCTGGCTTAAAGAGGTTGTAATAACCATTGCCGTTGATAATATTCACGCGTTCTAAGATGTATTGATCCCCAACGATATGACCACGTTCCCGGGCAATCTTCAGAACTTTCTCCAAAATACCAGGATTAAAGGTCCACGCAGGATTGTTTACATCGTCAAGCGCTGCTTGGTTGTATGGCACCCGGCTCAAGTTTCGTTGAAGTGGCACACCAGTACTTTGAAGACCAAAGCCAGAATAGCCTGGGTTCACTCCGCCTGTCGTGTTGCCTTCAGTAGCTGGGGCTGGGGTAGGAGCAGGACTGGTTACCGTTCCTGAAGAAACTGCATTTCCACCTGCAGCACTGCCACCACCATCTGTCACAGGTGCTGGAGTGGCAACTTGTTGTGATCGTCCTTGAGCTGCAGCATCTTTCAACAATTGGTTCAACTGTGTATTAGCTGTTGACGCATCTGAAAAGACTGCATCACTCTTTACCTGAGCCTTGGTATCGATGACCCCATCCTTAATAACTGGGCTGGTAAACTGAGAGTTAACTGTTTGAATAGCAGAAACCTGCTTCACCAATTCATCGTATTTACTTTTGGCTGCATCGTATTCTTTGGTGTCTTTCAATTTTTCCAAACTGGCTTTTAGTTTTTCCAAATTACCAAAAGAATCATTTTTCAATTTCGTCTGCGTGTCATCTGTATAGAAGGCTGCATACTGATCATTAAAGTCCTTCAGCAAAGCCTCTGTATTCGCGCTCGTTGAGGAAGAAGAACTAGAGGACTTCTTGCTAGATGAGCTAGTAGAAGAGACGACTGTCGTTTCCCCTTTAGACTGGTTACGGATCCATTGATAAGACAACCAACTAGCCGTAGCAACTGCTGTCAGAGCTAAAACTGAAAACAAAATTGGTTTGACCCGGCTTTTTTTCGGTTCTTCAGGAATCTCAATTTCTTCATCCACATATGGTTCTGTTGGCTCTGGACCAAACTTAATTTTTGCAGGGCGTTCCCCAGGAATTGGATCTGGAATGCGAGCAGATGCAACCTCTTTTTTAGCTGCTTCTGCTGAGCTTGCTTCTGTTGCAGGTTCTTCATTTGGAATTGACTCTGTTGCTTCCACAGTGGCTGCTTCCTCTGCCTCAGCCAACATTTCCTTTTGCATGACGATGGTATCAAACTTGTGAGCTTCGATTTCGTCACGGTGCTGTTTGATGTATTTATCGAGGACATTGTCTGTTTCCTTGACCCCTGCTTCGATTTCTTCAGCTTTGCGGTTCGCTTGGCCAATCGTCATCTCTTTGGCGTCCTTAAAATCAAGAACTGACTCTGCCTCTTGGCCCAACTGCTGTTTATCTTCTTTTGTCATATGTTTCCTTTCTCACTAGTCGCTTGTCGACGTACCCGCTCCCCAAAGAACTGATACAAGTCAACCTTTAAGGTTCCGTTATATAATTTTCTTTTTTTATCCGCTTGTCGCCCAAACTTCTTTTCAAAGTTTTCATCGCTGGTCAGGATAAATTTGCTCCAAGTCTTCAAGGGCTCAAAGACCTCTCCCATTTCAGCGTACAATTTTGTCACCCCTGCATCATCGGATAAGCGTTCACCATACGGCGGATTGGAGATAATGACCCCATTAATCTTATCTGAACGCAGATCTTGCACCCGCATTTGCTTAAAGGTGATGTCGCTCGCAACACCCGCTTTTTGAGCATTTTCTTTGGCAATCTCAACCATCCGCGCATCAATATCGGTTCCCATGATGTCTAGGACAAGGTCCCGATTGATTTTTTTACTAGCCTCTGTGCGAACATCTTGAATCAGACGATTGTCGATCCAATTCCACTCTTCAAACGAGAAAGTCCGTCTCAAGCCCGGTGCTATCTGGCGAGCCATCATCGCCGCTTCGATACAGAAGGTTCCTGATCCACAAGTCGGATCAACCAAGGGCTTGTCTGGGTACCAATTGGAAAGTTGAAGAATGGCTGCCGCCATATTTTCCTTAATAGGAGCTCCCCCTTTTTCCGTCCGATAACCACGTTTGAAGAGGCTACTACCAGTCGTGTCAATCAGGACAGTAGCTTGGTCTTTAAGGATCGATACTTCGATCTTGAACTCTGCTCCATTTTCTATTAGAGGAACACCTTCCGGGCGGGCATAGTGTTTTTGCAACTTTTTAACAACAGCCTTTTTTGAAATCGCTTGTACACTCGGTTCGTTATGCAATTTGGATTTGACACATTTTGCTTTGGAGATGGGGAAACGCGCTCCTAAAGGGAGGTATTGGTCCCAATCCAAGGCAAAAACTCCTTGAAAGAGTTCTTCAAAGGTACGGGCAGGAAAGGATCCTACGACGATCTTGATTCGGTCTGCAGCCCGCAACCAAAGATTGGTTTCGATGATTGCACGAACATCGCCTTTGAAACGGACTCGTCCATTTTCCACTTGGCAATCGTAGCCGAGCTCTCGTAATTCACGCCCAACCACTGCTTCTAATCCAGCAGCAGCTGTCGCAATTAATTCAAATTGTTTTTTCATTTGTTCCTCATTGTTTAAAAAAGGAGGTTGAGATTTCTCTCCCCCTCACCACCTATATGCAATTTTCTATAAGCCATGTTTTGTTCCAGAAATGACTAGGTACCA
>NZ_JAPJPF010000030.1 GCF_030825805.1 Streptococcus sp. | reverse complement strand
TGCTCGATAATCCAAAGACAATTGAGAGGCTAGGACTTTTGTCCCAGCCTCTTTTTTTTCTTTTGGGCGAAATGCCTTATCTTGATAGTCGAAAGCTCCATCATCAATAAAAGGAAATCCACCATATTCGAAGATAGTAAAAAATCGTACCAAGTGGGAAATAAAGTGACAATTTTGTGAAAATAATTGCAATATGACTAAAATTATGTAAAATAAATAGTCAAAATAGCCAAAATTCTATAATTTGTTGACGAAACACTGCTTCTTTGTTACTATTCAATGTGTATCAAAGAAAAAAATAATATGAAAAAGGAGATACAACAAATGAAGGAATTGTTTAATAGGCGCCAGCGCTTTTCTTTAAGAAAATATAGCATTGGTGTTTGTTCTGTGTTACTAGGGACAGCACTTTTTGCTGTCGGAGCGCCGTCAGTAGCTGCGGATGAAGCTGTTTCTGCTTCTCAACCAAGTGAAGTGGTTACAGTATCAAGTCCCCAAGCTGAAGGATCTCAGTCGGCTAAAGAAGTGGCCCCTGAAAACACCAACGCTGATGGAGCAGAGGCCCCTAAGAGCGCTCCAGTTGCTGAAGAAAAAGCCGCTGAAGCTACACCAGCATCAACTGAGACTCCAGCAGCTACACCAGCAAAAGCTGAAGAAGCAAAACCAGCGGTAACTGAAGAAGCAAAACCAGCTGCTGAAGAAACTGCTAAACCAGTAGTTGCTGAAGGAGAAGCTAATAAAGAAGAAAAAGCTGAAGAAGCTAAACCAGCTGCTGAAGCTAAACCAGCAACAGATGAGTCAAACAAACCAAAAGTACGTAGTCGTCGTGCTACTACTAACGAAGCTGTATCTGGAGACCACAACTCTAACCCAGTAGCAGTAAGCACTTACTTAAAAGATGGGGAAAAAGTAACTCCAGAAATTAAAGATGCTAACGGTGCAACTGTAAGCTCTCAACCTGTACCAGCTGGTTACTCTGCTAAAGAAGGCGATTACTATACATACGCTATTTGGGATCTTACTAGATTCAATGAACGTTATGGTACAAAATACTATGCTCGTGCTTATAAGAGATTTGATGAATCTACAGATACAACTGTTGAATTAATCGATAAAACGACTGGGAATGTGGTAGAAACAAGAACGGTAACTTCATCAAGTGGCGTTCAAAAATTCACTACTACCACAGCTGCGTCTAATAGTGAATTAACCTTCCAAGTAGATTATAAAGCTGGACTTGCTCAAGAAAAAGGTAAAACAATTCAACCATTCATTCAAAATGGGTATGAAGTTGGAAAGAGTATAACAGATTTAGTGGCTGCTGGACACCAATTGACACCTGCAGAGCAAGCACTTCATACTGCGGTTTATAACGCTCGTACAACAACAGATATTCTAAACGTTGTTGAACCAGCATACAATGGCCGTACAATTACTGATTCAAACGCTAAAATACCAGAGGCAATTAATAAAACAACTTACTATAAAGTAGTTGATAAAAACAATCCTACATTCAATGCAAATAAAACAGATAAAACTGTTCAAGATTACAAAGAAAATGGTAATGAAGTAGATTTAGCTAGATATGCTACTAAAGCTATGGAAGGTCAAAGCTTCACAGCATCTGGTGAACGTCAATTTGATGGATATAAATTGTATCAAACAGCTGATGCAAACGATAAATCTGGTTATGTCAGTCGTCCTTATACTGTTGGGACGAAATTTATGGATGCAGACCGTTATGGTATTAAACGGATTAAAGAAGTTGTTGGAGAAGATGGTTCAGTAGTTATTCGTGTTTATCTTCTTGATCCAAAACAACAAAGTAAACGTTCTGATGGTTCATTAAGTACTGATGGCTACATGTTGATTGCTGAAACTAAACCAATTAAACCAGGTGAAGCTAATACGCAAGAACTAGTTGTTAAAAAATCACCTCTTAATACGATTGCACATACTGTAACAGATCCAAAAACAGGAGCGCAAACTCAATATCCAAATGGTAAAGAAGTTGCATTCGATTTCCAAAGTTCAGCAGGATATACACCTAAGAAAACTGTATTCGTACCATTCTTAGGAGATGGAATTGGACACGGTTCAGCTAACGCACAATTAGAACGTGGAGTTGGTGGTATCGGTACAAACGTTGACTTGCTTAACACTTTGACGCCACATAAACAACCGGTTTACTACTATGTCAAACAAGAGCCAGTTGAAGTCACTCCAGAAGTTGAAAAACAATTGGAAGGACGTGTATTAGCAAATGGTGAGTTTACATTCAAACTAAAAGAAGTTCAACCAAATAAATCGATCCAAGCTTATGAAGAAACTGTAACTAACAAAGCAGACGGTAAAGCTACATTCAGCAAATTAACATTTAACAAAGCGGGAACTTACACTTACACAATCACTGAGACTCCAGGTTCAGATGCAAACGTTGATTACGATGCAATGACTGTTACTATGACAGTTACTGTAACTGAAAACACTCAAGGTGAATTACAAGCTGCAGTTAAATACAGTGCTGAAGGTGGATTCAAATCAAGTGCTGATGATAAGGTCTTCAACAACTATGTTGTAGCACCAGTTAAAACTAAATTCGACTTCACTAAGAAATTAGCTGGACGTGAACTGAAAGACGGAGAATTCAAATTCGTTCTTAAAGATGCAAACGGACAAGAAGTTGAAACTGTGACCAACAAAGCAGACGGAACTGTAACATTTACAGAATTATCATTCGACAACTCTAAAGTGGGTATTCACACTTATACTGTAGAAGAAGTGATCCCTGCAGCGAAAGAAGCTGGAATGGTATACGATACTATGAAAGCTACTATTACTGTAGAAGTTGCTAAAAATGGTCACACATTAACAACAGTAACTAACGTAGTTTCTACTGGTGGGGTAGATGCTAATGGTAACGCTACTGATGGAACTGAGGATAAAGAGTTCAACAACAAGATCACTCCTCCAGAAACGCCTGTATTCCAACCAGAAAAATTCGTCCTTAACAAAGAAAAATTTGATATTACTGGTTCAAAACTCGTTGACGATGATCATGAGTTGACAGATGAGTATACAGAAACAAATGCTAACCCATATGTTGATGATACAAACAACAATGAAGCAGAAAACATCAATACGAAAACTGTTGAACGCGGTGATAAATTAGTTTACCAAGTATGGTTGGACACTAAGAATTTCACTGACAAGAACAACATCCAATCTGTAGGTATCTCTGATACATACGAAGCAAATAAATTGACTGTTAACGCTACTGACATCAAGGCTTATGACAGCGTAACTGGTGAAGATGTAACATCTAAATTTGATATTACAGTAGCTAACGGAGTCATTACAGCTACATCTAAAGCTTCTATGAACAAATCTTTAGGTGATGCAGAAAATACTCAAGTTATCGACACAACTAAATTTGCATTTGGACGTTACTACAAATTTGATATTCCAGCAACTGTTAAAGCAGACGTTGCAGGTGGAGTAGACATCGAAAACAAAGCCAATCAGATTGTTCACGTTTACAACCCAGTAAGCAAATCTGTAGAAACTCCAGAAAAACCAACTCAAAAACGTGTGAACAGTGTGCCAATCACTGTAGAATTCAACTTCACGAAACGTTTGGAAGGTCGTGAGCTTAAAGCGAACGAATTTAGCTTCGTACTGAAAGATTCAACTGGCAAAGAAATTCAAACGGTTAAGAATGATGCGGAAGGAAACGTTAAGTTCTCAGCACTTAAATTCAAAAAAGGTGAAGAAGGAGCTCACAAATATACTGTTGAAGAGGTAGCAGGAACAGACACAACTGTAACATATGATACTATGAAAGCAGAAGTAACTGTAACAGTATCACACGATGGAACAGCGAAAGCATTGGTTGCTAACGTAACTGAACCAGCTGACAAAGAGTTCAACAATACAGTAACTCCTCCAACAGAACCTAAGTTCCAACCAGAGAAGTATGTGTTGAATGAAGCGAAATACTCAATCACTGATAACAAACTTCTTGATGATGATGCTGAGTTGACTGATAAATATGGTGAAACAAATACAAACCCATATGTAGATGGAACTTCAAACAACGAAGCAGAAAACATCAATACCAAAACTGTTAACCGCGGAGATAAGATCTACTACCAAGTATGGTTGGATACAACTAAATTCTCATCAACTAACAAAGAAAACGTTCAATCAGTAGGAATCACTGATGACTTCGATGAAACAAAAGTTGATGTAGATGCTTCAACAATCAAAGCATACGACTCAGTAACTGGTGACGATGTAACAGACAAGTTCGACATCAAGGTTGAAAATGGTGTGATGACTGCAACCCTTAAAGCTGGCTTCACGAAGTCATTGGGTGATGCAGAAAATACTCAAATCATTGACACAACAAAATTTGCATTTGAACGTTACTACAAATTTGATATCCCAGCAACTGTTAAAGCAGACGTTGCAGGTGGAGTAGACATCGAAAACACTGCGGCTCAAGTAGTGAACTACTACAATCCAGTAAGCAAGAAAGTTGAAAAACCAAGCAAACCAACTGAGAAACGTGTAAACTCTGTACCAATCTCAGTTGAATTTAACTTCACGAAACGTCTAGAAGGACGTGAATTGAAAGCGAACGAATTCAGCTTCGTATTGAAAGATTCAACTGGTAAAGAAGTTGAATCTGTAACCAACGACAAAGATGGTAATGTGAAGTTCTCAGCTCTTACATTCAAGAAGGGCCAAGAAGGCGTACACAACTACACTGTTGAAGAGGTTGCAGGAACTGATGCTACTGTGACCTACGACACAATGAAAGCAACTGTAACAATCACAGTTTCACACAATGGTACAGCTAAAGCTTTAGTAGCTAAACTTGGAGACATCGCTGATAAAGAGTTCAACAACCGTGTAACTCCACCAGAAGAACCTAAGTTCCAACCAGAGAAATACGTTGTTTCTGAAGAGAAATTCGATATCACAGGCGACAAGCTCGTTGATGATGATAAAGAGTTGGCAGATAAGGTCGCAGATACCAATGTGAACCCATATGCGGACGATGCATCAAACAACGAAGCTCAAAACTTGAATACGAAGACTGTTAAACGTGGCGACAAGTTGGTTTACCAAGTATGGTTGGATACAACTAAATTCTCTGAAACTAACAAAGAAAACATCCAATCAGTAGGAATTTCAGATGACTACGATGAAACTAAGTTGGAACTTGATTCTACTAAGATCAAAGCCTACGATTCAGTAACTGGCGACGATGTAACAGCTAAATTTGATATTACAGTTAATAACGGAGTCATTACTGCAACTCTTAAAGCTGGCTTCACGAAGTCACTTGGCGATGCGGACAACACTCAAGTTATCGACACAACTAAATTCGCATTTGGACGTTACTACAAGTTTGACATTCCAACAAAAGTTAAAGCAGATGTGGCAGCTGGTGTAGACATCGAAAATACTGCAGCTCAAGTAGTGAACTACTACAACCCAACCACTAAGAAAGTTGAAAAACCAAGCAAACCAACTGAAAAACGTGTGAACAGCGTACCAGTACAAGTAGAATTCAACTTCACGAAACGCTTGGAAGGTCGTGAATTGAGAGCAAACGAATTCAGCTTCGTTCTTAAAGATTCAACAGGTAAAGTTGTTGAAACTGTAAGCAACGATAAAGATGGAAACGTTAAGTTCTCGGCTATCGAATTCAAGAAAGAACAAGCTGGCGTACATAACTACACAGTGGAAGAAGTAGCTGGAACAGACGCAACCGTTACATACGATACAATGAAAGCGAATGTAACAGTTACAGTATCACACGACGGAACAGCTAAAGTTCTTGTAGCTACTGTTGGCGAAATTGCGGATAAAGAGTTCAACAACCGTGTAACTCCACCAGAAGAACCTAAGTTCCAACCAGAGAAATATGTCTTGAATGAAGAGAAATTCTCAATCACTGATAACAAGCTTCTTGATGATGATGCTGAGTTGACTGATAAATATGGAGAAACAAATACAAATCCATATGTAGATCAAGCTAACAACAACGAAGCTCAAAACATCAATACCAAGACTGTTAAACGTGGTCAAAAACTTTACTATCAAGTATGGTTGGATACAACTAAATTTGACGTAGCTAACAAAGATAACGTTCAAACTGTAGGAATCACTGATGACTTTGATGAAACGAAAGTTGATGTAGATGCTTCAGCTATCAAGGCTTACGACTCTGTAACAGGAGCAGACGTAACAGCTAAATTCGATATCACAGTTGAAGGTGGAGTGATCACTGCAACTCTTAAAGCTGGCTTCACTAAGTCACTTGGCGATGCGGACAACACTCAAATCATCGATACAACTAAATTTGAATTTGGACGTTACTACAAGTTTGATATCCCAGCGACTGTTAAAGCAGATGTTGCAGGTGGAGTAGATATCGAAAACACTGCGGCTCAAGTAGTCAACTACTACAACCCAACTTCTAAGACAGTTGAAAAACCAAGTAAACCAACTGAAAAACGTGTCAACAACGTACCGGTTTCAATTGAATTTAACTTTACTAAGAAGTTGGAAGGTCGTGAACTTAAAGCTAACGAATTCAGTTTCGTTCTTAAGAATGCAGCAGGTGAAGTTGTTGAAACTGTAAGCAATGATGCATCTGGTAACGTTAAGTTCTCAGCTCTTGAATTCAAGAAGGGCCAAGAAGGAACTCATACTTACACAGTTGAAGAAGTGAAGGGTACTGATGGAACTGTAGCATACGATACGATGAAGGCAACAGTAACTGTGGAAGTTAAACATGACGGAACAGCGAAAGCTCTCATTACTGACGTAACAGAACCAGTAGATAAAGAGTTTAACAACAAGGTAACTCCACCAGAAACTCCAGAGTTCAATCCAGAGAAATACATCCTGAACGCTGAGAAATTCGACCTTACTGGTAAGTCACTCCTTGATGATGATAAAGAGTTGGCAGATAAGGTTGCGGATACAAACGAAAATCCTTACGCTGATAAAGCTGATAATAATGAAGCTCAAAATATCAATACGAAGACACTTAAGAAGGGTGACAAAGTATACTACCAAGTATGGTTGGATACAACTAAGTTCACTGAAGCTCACAATATTCAATCTGTAGGTGTAACAGATAAATATGACAGCGAAAACTTAGACGTCAACGTAGCAGATATTAAAGCATACGACTCTGTAACAGGAGAAGATGTGACAGCTAAATTTGATATCAAGGTTGAAAATGGTGTGATCACTGCAACTTCTAAGACAGACTTGACTAAGTCACTTGGAGATGTAGAAAACACCCCAGTAATCGACACTGCTAAATTTGCATTCGGACGTTACTACAAGTTTGAGATCCCTGCAACTATCAAAGCAACAGCTAAAGATGGTGTAGATATCGAAAACACTGCTTCACAAACTGTTCACCAATACGATCCAACTAAGAAATCTGTTGAAAAACCAGAAAAACCAACAGAAAAACGTGTCGTTAACATCCCAACTAAAGTTGAATTTAACTTCACTAAGAAACTTGAAGGACGTGAGCTAAAAGAAGGTGAATTTAGCTTCGTACTTAAAGATAAAGATGGAAAAGTTATTGAAACAGTTAAGAACGATGCATCAGGAAACATCAAGTTCTCTGCATTAGAGTTCAAACGTGGAGAAGAAGGAACTCACACTTACACAGTGGAAGAGGTTAAAGGTACTGAAGCAGGAGTTGAATACGATAAGATGGTAGCTACAGTAACAGTAACTGTTACTAAAGAAGGCAAAGTCTTAACAGCAACTTCTCAATTACCGGAAGATACTGAGTTCAACAACAAGGTAATTCCACCGAAACCACCAGTAACACCACCAACACCACCGGTGACACCACCAACACCACCGGTAACACCGCCAACACCGCCGGTAACACCACCAACACCACCGGTGACACCACCAACACCACCAGTAACACCACAACTTCCTGCTACAGGTGAAGAACAATCAGCTTCTGCTGCATTGTTAGGCGCTGCTCTTGGTTTGGTTGGACTGGCTGGTCTTGCAAGACGCAAGAAAAACGAAGACTAAACAAGTGGTAGACACTAACGATTCACACTAGGATCGTAAATGCTTTAGTTTTTCACAATAAGGCCTCGCTCTAAGGAGTGGGGCCTTTTTGTTATTTCTTGAAAGCATTGAAATCACGTCTCGCAATATGATACAATAGAGGATATTTACAATAGTTAGGACAAAGATATGCTTATTTCGATTATTTCACAAGGCTTGATCTGGGCTATTTTGGGGCTAGGGATCTTTATGACCTTCCGTATCTTGGATTTCCCAGATATGACCACAGAGGGTTCCTTTCCATTAGGAGGAGCCGTTGCGGTAACTCTGATTACCAAAGGGGTTCACCCTTTATTAGCCACCCTGGCGGCCATTGGTGCGGGGTGCTTGGCTGGATTGGCTACAGGTCTTCTTTATACCAAAGGAAAGATTCCGACTCTGTTATCGGGGATTTTGGTGATGACTTCCTGTAACTCAGTCATTCTCTTTGTGATGCAACGGGCCAACCTGGGTTTGCTTGGCTACTCAAAAATCCAAGATATGATTCCTATCGCCAGTGGCGTAAACGAGATTATCATCGGGATCATCTTTGTAACTCTGGTGATTGCTGCCATGCTCTTCTTTTTAGATACTAAATTGGGGCAAGCCTATATTGCGACGGGGGACAATCCTGAGATGGCTAAAAGCTTTGGGATCCATACCAGCCGGATGGAGTTGATGGGGCTAGTAGTTTCTAATGGGATTATCGCCTTGTCAGGTGCCTTGATGGCCCAGCAAGAAGGCTATGCAGATGCTTCTCGAGGGATCGGGGTCATCGTTGTTGGTTTGGCTAGCTTGATTATCGGAGAGGTCCTTTTCTCAAAACTAACCTTAGCAGAACGTTTGCTCAGTATCGTTATTGGATCAATCATTTATCAATTCTTAATTTGGGCTGTGATTGCCATCGGTGTCAATACCAGCTACATTCGCATCTTTAGCGCTATCATCTTGGCGATCTGTCTCATGATTCCAACCTTTAAAGAGAAACTGCTGAAAGGAGTCAAACTCAGCAAATGACCGCAATTGTAGAATTAAAAAATGCCACCATCGTGGTGAACAATGGCTTGAATGAAGAAAAAGTCATTTTGGATAATGTCTCTTTGGAGATTCATGAGCATGACTTTATCACCATTCTTGGGGGCAATGGTGCTGGTAAGTCAACCCTTTTCAACACCCTGGCTGGAACTCTGCCTCTGACCAGTGGTCAAGTCTTGATCAAGGGAGAGGACGTGACGCACTATGGTCCGGAAAAACGGGCCAAATACCTATCCCGGGTCTTCCAAGATCCAAAGATGGGGACGGCTCCTCGTATGACAGTGGCCGAGAATCTCCTGATTGCAAAATTTCGAGGAGAAAAGCGGGGCTTGGTTCCTCGTCGCCTTGCCCAGTACAAAGACGAGTTTAAAGAGGTTTTGAGCCAGATTGGCAATGGTTTAGAGAAGCATGTCGATACGGCGGTAGAATTCTTATCTGGTGGACAACGTCAAGCTCTGAGCCTGTTGATGGCTACCCTGAAGCGTCCTGAACTCTTGCTCTTGGATGAGCATACAGCTGCTCTCGATCCCAAGACGAGTCAGGCCTTGATGGAGCTGACGGATCGATTTGTCAAAACGGATCGACTGACTGCCTTGATGATTACCCACCATATGGAAGATGCGCTCAAGTACGGGAATCGCTTGATTGTCATGAAGGATGGAAAGATTATCCAGGACTTGAACCAAGAGGAAAAGGCTAAGATGGACCTGTCTGATTACTACCGTTTCTTTGAGTAAATTTAGAAACTAGTTTCAGCGTGTAATCGCTTGCAATACCAATATTAAAGGAGTATACTATAGGTGAAGATAAGGGAGAAGGGGTTGATACCAATGCCTTATAGATTCATACATTAGGTTACTTCGTTTTAGGTCTGTCTTCGCTGACACTTGTTCGTGCTCTTTATGAAAAGAGCCTTAACGCCGGAAATGTTAAATCGGTTGAGCCGTCAAGTAAGTCTGCTTAACTTACTAAATGACATTGAAATACGTGGAAATAGTAGTGGAAGCTTTAGATGGTTTTCGAACTTCGGTATGCTCAACTGAGTGCTTTGTAACAAAACTGAAAGAGAAATTGCAAAGAAAACCACTGGTATGTGAAAACGTACCATGAAAAGAAATGAAAATCATAACTGTTGTTTTCGTTAGCCTAAATGGTTAATCGCCTCTTGTCAGTGAAGCAGACCAGACCTCTAGTCCCGTAAGACTGGAGGTCTTTTTGTCTGTCATGCTAGAAAGTTGAGGTGAGGTCAGTGGGATTGCCATACGCACATGAATATAGCTGTCGAGATCACTTTAAAGAAAGAGCAATGGAACGATTTGGGGTCGATAAAGAGCAGTTGAAACGCTGGGTCAATCAACATGTGCCCTCGCTTCATCATTTTGATAGCAGTTTTGATCAACGGCCCGATACGGAAGCCTATGTAGCAGAGGACGGTGTCGTCTTTGTGTGTGATCTGAAGAAGCGAGAATTTATTACTTGCTTCCAAGCGGTCAATTTGACGGTGGATGAAGAGCAGAAGGAAGTCTGTCAAGATATTCATCGTGAGAATGTGCTCGCCTATAAACATAGCCAAAGCAAGCTTCTGAATCGCTACCGTTTGAAAGAGGCGAAAGAGTTACTGGCCAATATTGAAGAGCATGTTGATCGGTTTTATAGCTTGTCCCAAACCCTCAAGAAAGGGGCTCTCAGCGATCGGAATTACCACCACCTAGAAGAACTGTTAAATGAATTTCATGTGATCAAGGCGGCGATACGGGTGATTGAGAATAAGAAAAATGACTATCATACGGACTAGCGTCTCTTTAGCAAGCTGACATTCTATGCTGTCGTCTTGGGTTTTGATAAGGGTTCCTCCATCAGATGATGGAGGGCTTTTGTTTGGTCTGACTTTTGAAAAAATCGTGAAAAAATAGTATAATGTTCTAGATATGCAAGAAAATTGCAAAACTGTAATTCGACTTGGTGAGCCAAGGACCGTAAGTATGAACCATCACATAAAGGAGAAAACATGAGTAACATTAAGTTGATTACTTTAGGTGGAGTCCGTGAAAACGGGAAAAACCTCTACATAGCTGAAGTAAATGGCTCTATTTTTGTTTTGGATGCTGGTCTCAAGTATCCAGAAAATGAGCAACTAGGGGTCGATGTCGTTATTCCCAACATGGACTACCTCTTTGAGAATAGCGATCGTATCGCAGGAGTCTTTTTAACGCACGGGCATGCGGATGCCATTGGAGCCCTTCCCTATCTTTTAGCGGAGGCTAAAGTTCCCGTATTTGGGTCAGAGTTGACCATCGAGTTGGCCAAACTCTTTGTCAAGAGCAATGACAGTGTCAAGAAGTTCAATGATTTCCATGTAATCGATGCCAACTCAGAGATTGATTTTGGAGGAACCGTTGTTTCCTTCTTCCAGACAACCCACTCTATTCCAGAAAGTTTAGGAATTGTCATCAAGACTTCTGAAGGAAGTATCGTCTATACAGGAGACTTCAAGTTTGACCAGACAGCGAGTGAGTTTTATGCGACTGACTTTGCTCGTTTGGCAGAGATTGGACAAGAAGGCGTCCTCGCTCTCTTGAGTGACTCTGCCAATGCCGATAGTAAGATTCAAGTGGCTAGTGAGCAAGAGGTTGGGGATGAAATCCTAGATACGATTGCTGACTGGGATGGCCGTATCATTGTAGCCGCTGTTGCAAGTAACCTATCACGGATCCAGCAAGTCTTTGACGCAGCTGCAGAGACAGGACGCCGGGTTGTCTTGACTGGATTTGACGTAGAAAATATTGTCCGGACAGGGATTCGTTTAAATAAACTTTCTTTGGCCAACGAAAAAATATTAATCAAGCCAAAAGAAATGTCTCGTTTTGAGGATCATGAATTGATTATTCTTGAAACGGGGCGGATGGGTGAACCGATCAATGGCCTCCGTAAAATGTCCATTGGCCGTCACCGCTATGTTGAAATCAAGGATGGCGACTTGGTCTATATCGTAACAACTCCGTCTATCGCTAAAGAAGCGGTTATGGCACGTGTAGAAAACATGGTCTATCAAGCAGGCGGGGTCGTTAAAGCGATTACTCAAAGCTTGCGTGTATCAGGACACGGAAATGCGCGTGATCTTCAATTGATGATCAACCTTCTTCGTCCCAACTATCTCTTCCCAATCCAAGGGGAATACCGCGAATTGGATGCCCATGCACGGCTTGCGATGGAAGTGGGGATTTTGCCTGAAAATATCTTCATTCCGAAAAAAGGCACCATCATGGAATATGACAATGGTGACTTCGTTCCTGCAGGTAGCGTCTCTGCTGGAGATGTCCTCATCGATGGGAATGCCATTGGGGATGTTGGAAATGTCGTCCTCCGTGACCGGAAAGTCCTTTCAGAAGATGGTATCTTTATTGTAGCTATTACGGTTAACCGTCGTGAAAAACGCATTATCTCGAAGGCAAAAGTTCACACTCGTGGCTTTATCTATGTGAAGAAGAGCCGCGATATCTTGCGAGAAAGTGCTGAGATTGTCAACCAAAGTGTGGAAGAATACTTAGCCCAGGACAGCTTCGATTGGGGCGAGCTCAAGGGTGCTGTTCGTGATAGTTTGGCCAAGTACCTCTTTGACCAGACCAAACGTCGACCAGCTATCTTGCCAGTCGTCATGGAAGTACGCTAGGATTAAGATAAGAGGAAAAGTCGATCGTCGGCTTTTTCTTGTCAAGGAAAAGAAGAAATAGTGAGGAAAGATAGATGGCAGTAATGCAGATTGAATACTATTCAGAAGCGCTCGCAATGGAGTGGGGGATCAACGTCCTCTACCCAGATGGATCTCGGGTAAAAAATCCGGATGATCAAGATATCCCGGTCCTCTATCTCCTTCATGGGATGAATGGCAATCAGTACTCTTGGTTGAAACGGACCAATGTGGAACGGATCCTACGGTCGACCAATCTGATTGTTGTCTTGCCTAATACCAATAATGGTTGGTATACGGATACCCAGTATGGTTATCCTTACTACACAGCCATCGCAGAGGAATTGCCTAAGACCTTGGCACGCTTCTTCCCCAATATGACCAAGAAGCGGGAGAAAACCTTTATCGCTGGTCTATCGATGGGGGGCTATGGATCTTTCAAACTGGCCCTTCAAACCAATCGCTTCTCGCATGCTGCTAGCTTTTCTGGTGCTCTTAGCTTTGAGGGGCGTCAACTGGCAGACACCGATCTTGGAAGTGCAGCTTACTGGCAAGGGGTCTTTGGAGAGCTAGAAGATTGGACGACGAGTCCTTACTCCTTGGAGAGCATTGCGGAGAAGTACTCAGATAAAAAGACGGTCTTATGGGCGTGGTGTGGCGAGCAGGATGCTCTGTATGAGGCCAACAATACAGCTGTTGATCATCTGAAGGACCTCGGTTTTGATATCACCTACAGCCATGGACCAGGAAAACATGAATGGTTTTATTGGGAGCGGGAGTTGGAGCATTTCTTAGCAACCCTGCCAATTGATTTTGAACTAGAAGAACGACTCGATTAGGAAGCTACTCATGCAGAGATATGCTATAATAGAGTGAAAAGTGCCTGGGCCAGTTAGAAGAGAAGCCCAGAATCAATGAACAATTAGGAGAAACATACGTGACTAAAGATATTCGTGTGCGTTATGCACCAAGTCCAACCGGACTACTACACATCGGAAATGCTCGTACAGCATTGTTTAACTACTTGTATGCGCGCCACCATGGTGGAAACTTTATCATCCGTATCGAAGATACGGACCGTAAGCGCCACGTCGAAGACGGCGAACGTTCCCAGCTGGAAAACCTTCGTTGGTTGGGTATGGACTGGGATGAAAGTCCAGAGACGCATGAGAACTACCGCCAGTCTGAACGTTTGGAACTCTATCAAAAATATATTGACCAACTCTTGGCTGAAGGAAAAGCCTACAAGTCTTATGTGACAGAAGAAGAGTTGGCAGCAGAGCGTGAACGCCAGGAAGCAGCTGGTGAAACACCTCGCTACATCAACGAATACCTTGGTATGAGCGAAGAAGAAAAAGCTGCTTATATCGCAGAACGCGAAGCAGCGGGAATCATCCCTACGGTTCGTTTAGCAGTTAATGAGTCTGGTATTTACAAATGGCATGATATGGTCAAAGGCGATATTGAGTTTGAAGGTGGTAATATCGGTGGTGACTGGGTTATCCAAAAGAAAGATGGTTACCCAACTTACAACTTCGCCGTTGTGATCGATGACCATGACATGCAAATTTCTCACGTCATCCGTGGAGATGACCACATTGCCAATACACCAAAACAGCTCATGGTTTATGAGGCTCTTGGATGGGAAGCTCCAGAGTTCGGTCACATGACCTTGATCATCAACTCTGAAACTGGTAAGAAGTTGTCTAAACGGGACACTAACACTCTTCAATTTATCGAAGATTACCGGAAGAAAGGGTACCTTCCAGAAGCAGTCTTTAACTTTATCGCTCTTCTTGGTTGGAACCCTGGTGGGGAAGACGAAATCTTTTCTCGCGAAGAACTCATCAAGCTCTTTGATGAAAACCGCCTTAGCAAGTCTCCAGCAGCCTTCGACCAGAAGAAAATGGACTGGATGAGCAATGAGTATATCAAGAATGCGGATCTTGCGACCATCTTTGAAATGGCCAAACCATTCCTCGAAGCAGCAGGACGCTTGACAGACAAGGCTGAAAAATTGGTGGAACTCTATAAACCACAAATGAAGTCAGTGGATGAAATCGTTCCATTGACAGACCTTTTCTTCTCAGACTTCCCAGAATTGACAGAAGCTGAGCAAGAAGTCATGGCTGGTGAAACGGTTCCGACTGTACTTGAGGCCTTTAAGGCAAAACTTGAAGCCATGTCAGACGATGAGTTTGTGGTAGAAAATATCTTCCCGCAAATCAAAGCAGTCCAAAAGGAAACTGGTATCAAAGGGAAAAACCTCTTCATGCCAATCCGTATCGCCGTTTCAGGAGAGATGCACGGACCAGAATTGCCAGAAACCATCTACTTGCTTGGTCGCGAGAAATCTATCCAACACATTGAAAAAATGTTGGAAGAAATTGCAAAATAGGAATACATTTATTCTTATTTAAGAATGTTGACAGAGGCTTATAGATTGCATTATAAAGAAGTAAGTGTCAAGATTGCTACTCTAAAATCTCAGAAGGAGATTGGAGAAGGACTCTGGGTATTTTGTCAGCTATAATGGGTGAGGAAACGTTACACCTTGGAGAGGATCGAATTGGTTCTCTCCTTTTTGATGTTCAAAACGATGAAAATTCTAGTTTTAAAGTGGTCAATGTTCTGGAAAGCAACAGTATTTTGCTTGATGCCTTTGATGAGGTTATTGTTAGCTTTTAGTTTTACATTTGAGTAGGGGAGTTCCATGTGTTAATGGTCTTTAGAGATTTATGGGACTTATTTACAGCAAAAAAACTCCATCATTCCTTATATACTAGAGTAATTAAAGCATTTTAAAAAAGAAGTAGTTTTAGTGTCTACTTTTTTTTGATGATCCCTCCTGGTATTTTATGGTATACTGAAAGCGATAAAATGATTGGAGATCAAGATGAAAAAGATTCCTTTAGCATTTTCAGGCTGCCTGTTAGGTTTAGCAGGGGCTGGAAACCTTCTGTCTGATACCTTCCCAGTTCTGGCTCATTTCTTCAGTTTGACGGGTTTGATCCTATGGGTTTTCTTTTTATGTCACCATCTGATCTACTGGTCAGAAACCAAGATTGAACTACAAGAACCGGCCCTTCTATCTGGGATGGCGACCTTCCCCATGGCTGGGATGATTTTATCGACTTATCTCTTACGACTCTTTCCGACATTTGGAGGACTCGCCCAGGCAGTTTGGTGGACTGCTTTCCTCTTAGATTGTGGCTTGATCTTCTACTTTACCAAGACCCATATATTGGCAAAACCAAGAGCCAATGCCACCCCTAGTTGGACCGTTCTTTATGTGGGGATTGCTGTTGCTGCCTTGACCTATCCAGTGGTAGGAGTGGTTGGGCTGGCCTATCTGACTTTCGGATTTGGCTTTGTCTTAACCTTGATTCTTTACCCCTTGATCTACCAGGGGTTGAAGACCGCCCCTTTACCGAGCCACTTATTAGGGCAGAAAGGCATCTATTGTGCCCCCTTTTCTCTTCTGTTAGCGGCCCTGGTTCGTGTGGGTGGAGCCAGTCTACCTATTTGGCTGTTATACACCATGGTCGGACTCTCTCAAGCTTTTTATTTCTTCGTTTTAACGCGTCTACCTAGAATGATAAAAGAGGGCTTTCAACCAGCCTTTTCAGCCTTAACCTTCCCGACGGTCATCACAGCTACTTCCCTAAAAATGGCCCAAGGCCTATTGCACAGTTCTCTGTTAAGGCCCCTTGTCTGGTTAGAAACCATTCTGTGTCTAGCCATTCTTGTGTCCGTGCTTGTAGGCTTTGTGATTTACATAAAAGGGGAGAACGAGCATTCCAATAGAAATTAGAGGTCAGAGACGGTTGTCTCGACCTTTTTGGGTTCACTTTCTAATTGAATCCTAGGAATGATTATGGTAAGATGCAATAAATCATTTTTTGTCTCCCTCGAAAGGAATGTATGAAATTTTTAAAGACAAAGGCCAAGCTCTTTTATCCACTCTTACTACTGGTCTTCTATATCTTAGTTCGGCCACAATTTCGCGAGTTGGCCCAACTAGTCAGCAACCAAGTCGGCCAAGCTCTTAGCTATTTTTGGACCCTTCTCTTTTTAGAGGCAGGTTATTTGATACTTGTTTTTTCATTGGTAAAGAAATACAGTCCACGTATGGTTTTTCAGTGGGCGAAGAAGAAACAATTCCTTCCCGCTATCTACGCTACTATATTCTCCAGTTGTGCCATCTACTGGCTAGACTACTTTCTTAGTGGGTTCACCAAAGGACGTCTAGCTATTTATCACTCTTTTCCGGTGACCTTGGAAGCCTTAGGATCTCTCATCCTCTTTGTATTAGTGGTCATCATTCGACCGATGACCGTGGAACTGATCTTTCGTGGAGCGCTTGTCCAAGCCTATTTTAAAAAATGGCCCTTCTACGCGAGTGTATGGGCCCCAGCCCTTATCTATAGTGGACTTCAATTCCTCCAGCATCCTTTTACTTTTTTGAGTTTTTTGATCTATACCATCCCCGCCCTTATTTTTGGATTATTGAATGAAAAGACGGGCTCATTGTATTATCCTATCCTTGCTCATATCGGCTTGAACTTCATTTATAGCTTACCCATCATCTTATCAACCCTCCAGCATCTCTTCTCCTAGCCGTTTTGACGGTACTGGAGGAGGCTTTAAACCAAGAGCCAGAAGGTCGTTGGTTTTTTTTGAAATTATGGTATAATAGAATAAATTTAAAAGAGGGAGTGGGAGTTTGAGAAAAAGCTATCGTGTCAAGCGAGAAAAAGATTTCAATGCCATTTTTAAAAGCGGCAAGAATTGTGCAAATAGAAAATTTGTCATCTACCGTTTGCCACAAGAGCAGCCCCATTTCCGTGTCGGCTTATCCGTGAGTAAAAAACTAGGAAATGCTGTGACACGCAACCGAATCAAGCGCTTGATTCGTCATGTTTTAATGAAGCACCAGGATCATCTTGTAGCAGATGATTTTGTTGTGATTGCTCGAAAGGGAGTTGAAGAACTGGATTTTGATCAGGTCGAAAAAAATCTAGTCCATGTATTAAAATTAGCGCAAGTCTATCGTCAGGAAAGGTAATTACGTGAAAAAGAAACTAAAAGTAGCTAGCTTACTCGGAGGGGCCCTCCTATTATTAACAGCCTGTGGAACGTCTGAAGTGACTTCCCAATCATCAGGAGTTTGGGAAAAATTCGTTTACTTCTTTGCAGAAGTAATTCGTTTCCTTTCTATCGGAGGAAACATCGGAGTCGGGATTATCCTCTTCACTCTCTTGATTCGGACCATTCTCTTGCCAGTTTTCCAATACCAAATGACCTCCTCGCGCAAAATGCAGGAGATTCAGCCACTTGTAAAAGAAATCCAGGCCAAGTATCCTGGGAAGGATTTGGAAAGCCGCACTCGCATGTCAGAAGAAATGCGGGCCCTCTACAAAGAAAAAGGTGTCAAGACTTCCTCTGCCTTCTTGCCATTGCTTGTTCAAATGCCAGTCTTGATGGCTTTGTTCCAAGCATTGAGTCGGGTAGAATTCCTAAAAGTCGGTCATTTTCTTTGGTTGGATTTGAGCGCAACAGACCCAACCTTTATTTTGCCAGTTTTGGCAGCCGTCTTCACCTTCTTTAGTACCTGGTTGAGCAACAAAGCTATGCCAGAAAAAAATGGTGGAATGACAGCCATGATGTATGCAATGCCCGTGATGATTTTCTTCTTCGCTATGTACTCAGCCAGCGGGGTGGCTCTCTACTGGGTAGTTTCCAATGCTTACCAAGTTGGGCAAACTTACCTATTGAACAATCCATTTAAGATTATTGCGGCGCGTGAAGCAGAGCAACAGGCAATCAAAGATCTAGAAAAACAAAAACGACGTGCATTTAACAAAGCACAGAAAAAGAAAAACTAAGAAGGAGTTTGACAGATGGTCCAATATAAAGGAGTCAATGTTGAAGAAGCCATTCAAAATGGTTTGAAAGAATTAGATATTCCGCGCATGAAAGCACATATTACTGTCGTTTCTCGTGAAAAGAAAGGTTTCCTCGGTCTCTTTGGTAAGAAGCCAGCCGTGGTAGACATCGAACCAATTGCAGAAACTACAGTGACAAAAGCCAATCAACAAGCTGTTAAGGGAGTTCCTGAGGAAATTAATGCTCAAAACGAACCTGTCAAGAGTGTCAGTGAAGAGACTGTTGATTTGGGGCGCGTGGTAGCAGCGATTAAAAAAGTTGAAGAAGAAGGCCAAGAAGTTTCGGAAGAAGTGAAGGCTGAGATTCTCAAACATGAGAAGGCTCCTGAAACCATTCTTGAAGAACAGGGTCATGGAGAGATTCTCGATTCAAGTCTTAACGAAGCCGAGACCCGCCAAACGTCTGATTTTGCTGGCTTAGGCATTGAAGTAGAAGAAAGCTATGACATTGAAAAGGTTGTCTCTGATGTCACTGCCTATGTTCAAACCGTTATTGATGAAATGGATGTCGAAGCTAGCATCTCAAGCAGCTACAACCGTCGCACCATCAATATGCAAATTGATACCAATGAGCCAGGTCGTGTCATTGGCTACCACGGGAAAGTTCTCAAGGCCCTTCAATTGTTGGCACAGAACTACCTTTACAATCAGTATTCTAAGAATTTCTACATTGCGATCAACGTTAATGATTATGTTGAACACCGTGCAGAAGTCCTTCAAAGCTATGCGCAAAAATTGGCAAGTCGTGCCCTAGAAGAAGGTCGAGCGCAACATACAGATCCAATGTCTAATAGCGAACGCAAGATCATCCACCGCATCGTATCGAAAATGGATGGAGTCACCAGCTATTCTGAAGGAGAAGAACCAAATCGTTACGTTGTCGTTGATATTGAAGGTTAATCTGCCGTCTAAAAAGGAAGATGCTAAAGGGAGAGAGGGGTGTAAGCTTGCTCTCTCCTTTTCTGTCTGAGAAAGGAAAACTAGCATGTATAGTAAGATAAGAGACTTTTTGAATTGTCAGGGAATCAAGTACCTAGCCCCTGCTAAAGCTGGTGAGGATGCAGAGCGAATGGTAGAGTATCGCGAGTTAGGGCAAGAAGCTCGGCAGGAATTCACCCACTTGGTCAGCGATTTTCAGAAGCTCTTTCCGCATTTAAAACAAGATCGGACCAGTCAGTGGATGAATCAAGCTCAAATTCTTCGCCCTCATTTTTGGGCTTATCTCCAAGGAGAGGGAGAGATCCAGGATCCGATGTTTGCCTTGCGACTTTATGGTGATGCGAAGGACTTTGGTGTGTCCCTGGAAGTAAGTTTTATCGAACGCAAGAAGGATGAGGAGAGTCTACAAAAGCAGAACCGCGTTTTAACTCTTCCGGTTTTTTCGCCAGTCTATTACTTCGCCCAAATAGAAGGTGTCAGTCAACGATTCCAAGGGACAGAAGCCAATCGCCAGAGACTTCTCAAAGGTGTGGAAACTGGCCAGGTCCGAAAGGTCTTGGTAAAAGTCGATGTCAATCTATCGCAAGCGAAGAGTCAAGATGCCATTCTTGAGGAATTAAAAAAAGGAATGGCTAGCTTGCTTCCCTACTATGAAGCGACTCGTCAAAGGATAGAAGGAGATGCCCAATAAAAGCGGTATCATTGAACCTGCCCCAACAAATTTTTCATAGCTATTGACAAACAGACGTGAATCAGATAGAATAGTAAAGTATGTTTAGTAACTGATCACATTATAGCCGGCTAAACGAATACAAAATCTATGAGGAGGTATTCATCGTGAAACGTACTTATCAACCAAGTAAACTTCGTCGTGCGCGCAAACATGGTTTCCGTCACCGTATGGCAACCAAAAACGGTCGTCGCGTATTGGCAGCTCGTCGTCGTAAAGGACGCAAAGTTTTGGCTGCGTAATTCAGATAAAAAACTAAAAACCAGTAGAAACTCGAGACTACTGGTTTTTGTTTTGCCAAAAGTGTATTCAGCTAGGCTTTCTGTTATAATAGAGTGAGAAAAATCGTAGAAAAGGATCCATATGCAAATTTTTGATACCCATACTCACCTCAACGTTGAAGAGTTTGCAGGGAGAGAAAAAGAGGAATTAGAACTAGCTAAAGAGCTGGGAGTCTTTGCCCACAATGTTGTTGGCTTTGACAAACCAACCATCGAACGAGCAATAGCCTTGGCCGACCAGTACCCAGAAGTTTATCTCACACTTGGTTGGCATCCCACTGAGGCGGGCGACTATAGTCCTGAGGTAGAGGCTTATCTAGTGGAGCAGTTGAAACATCCTAAAGTTGTCGCCTTAGGAGAAATCGGCCTGGACTACCACTGGATGACGGCACCAAAAGACGTTCAAGAAAAGGTTTTTCGTCGTCAGATCCAACTGTCTAAGGATTTGGACTTGCCTTTTGTAGTGCATACGCGTGATGCTCTCGAAGACACTTATGCCATTATCAAGAGTGAAGGAGTGGGTCCACGCGGTGGGATCATGCATTCTTTCTCAGGAAGCTTAGAGGAAGCTAAGCGCTTCATGGATCTGGGAATGATGATCTCTTTTTCTGGAGTGGTCACGTTTAAGAAAGCAACAGATGTCCAAGAAGCGGCAACTGGCCTTCCGCTCGATAAGATCTTGGTTGAGACAGATGCCCCTTATCTGGCACCAGTTCCTAAGCGAGGCCGGGAAAATAAAACAGCCTACACCCGCTATGTAGTGGATCATATTGCAACACTACGTGACTTGACAACAGAAGAAGTAGCTCAAGCCACCTATGACAATGCGAGAAAGGTATTTGGCCTTGACTGAGAAAAGAAAAATACCAGAAGTGATTGTTGTTGAAGGCAAGGATGATACGGCCAATCTGAAACGCTATTATGAGGTGGATACCTATGAGACACGTGGATCCGCCATTAATCAAGATGACCTAGAACGAATTGCCACCTTGCAGGAGTTGCGTGGAGTCATAGTTTTTACGGATCCGGATTACAATGGGGAGCGCATTCGTAAGATCATCATGCAAGAAATTCCGCAGGCCAAGCATGCCTTTTTAAATCGTGGCGAAGCAGTACCCAAATCAAAAACCAAGGGCCGTTCCTTGGGGGTCGAGCATGCCAGCTTTGAAGACTTAGAAAAAGCCCTTGCTGGACTGATGGGCTCCTATGAAGATGAGCATTTCTTTGATATTACCAAATCAGATCTGATGCGACTCGGACTGCTGATGGGCAGTGAAAGTCGCAAACGACGGGAATATCTAGGAGAAGCCTTGCGCATCGGCTACTGCAATGGCAAACAACTGCTTAAACGCTTGGAATTGTTTGGGGTAACATTAGCGGAAGTTGAAGAAACGATGGCTAGTTATTAAAAAAGAGATAGAGGTAGAAGATGGGATTGTTCGACCTGTTTACAGATAAGAAAAAAGTGATCGGCTTTTCTTTGGAGAATGTTCACGCAGAACATCAAAAGAATCCACGGCATTTTTTGATTCCAAGTCAAGAAGAAATCAACCAATTGAAGCTTGGGGACCAGGTTCGCCTCATCTTTGTGCTGGATACAGTCTTGGAGAATGGGTGTCGAGCAGAGCGTATGTGGGTCGAACTCACTGAAATCCGCGATGGGAAGTTCAAAGGACGTTTAACCAATCAACCCGCTTATATTACCTCCATCCAGCTTGGAGATGAGCTGCATTTTGCGCAGGAACATATAGCAAGCCTGATGGTTCCTCCTCTGAATCTTGATACGCAAAAAGGGGCCATGATTACCAAGGATTGCTTCCTACGACGTGAGATTAATTGGGCGCTTCACGATGTCCCTCATCATCCACAAGATAGTGGTTGGCAGTTCTTTACAGGTTATGAGTCCCAGGAAGATTTGGACGATCCATCTAAGATTACCATTATTAGTCTTGAAGATGCCTTGGAAATGGAGCCCTTGCTGGAGACTGTCTTAGATAAGAATGGGGGAGCTTATGTCTACCAAGCGGAGCAGAATGCCTTTGTGGAAGACTGTTAGACTAGCCTGCGGAGAAAAAAGAGAGTATGTCTCACCCTAAACTGATTAGAAAAGAGAAAAAATGAGAATTGCAGATTATAGCGTGACAAAGGCAGTGCTAGAGCGTCACGGTTTTACCTTTAAAAAATCCTTCGGTCAAAACTTCTTGACCGATACCAACATCCTTCAAAAGATTGTGGATACGGCTGAGATTGATAAGCAGGTCAATGTCATCGAAATCGGTCCTGGAATTGGAGCTCTCACTGAGTTTTTGGCAGAAAATGCCGCAGAAGTGATGGCCTTTGAGATTGATGACCGCTTGGTTCCTATCTTAGCGGATACCTTGCGGGATTTTGACAATGTCACGGTTGTCAACCAAGACATCCTCAAGGTAGACCTCAACCAGTACATCGCAGAGTTCAAAAATCCAGAGCTTCCGATCAAGGTGGTGGCCAACCTTCCTTATTACATCACGACTCCCATCCTCATGCACTTGATCGAGTCTAAAATTCCTTTCCAAGAATTTGTGGTCATGATGCAAAAAGAGGTGGCAG
>NZ_JAPJPF010000029.1 GCF_030825805.1 Streptococcus sp. | reverse complement strand
CCGTGCGAGATGGCAGTGTCTTTGAGTATTGTCGCTTAACTGATACGGTGATTCAGGCCTGGTCTGTTCTCCAGCATGGCTATTTCAAGGGGAATTTTGTCGGTAAAGAAGAGTTTGCGGCTCTCAATCACGTCCTCAATGATTTGGCGAAAAAATACCAGGTCACACCGACAGCTATCGCCCTTGCCTGGGTCCTCCGCTATCCGGGTAAGATGCAGTCCGTCATCGGAACGACCAAGCCCCAGCATGTCCTTGAAGCAGGAAAAGCAGCAACAGTCACCCTAACTCGCAAGGAATGGTATCAAATCTACTTGGCGGCGGGAAATGATTTGCCTTAGAATCTTGTTAGTAAACCAGATTCCACTCTTATCGGTGGTCTGGTTTTTTTGTGGTTTTCAGTTTTTTCTTGACAAGTCTTTCTTTTTTATGGTAATCTTTATGCAACAAGTGTTGCGCAACGAATGTTGCGCGAAAGGAGTCTTATGCCACCCAAGGTTAAATTTAGTAAAGAGGCTATCATTGGGACAGCTTTACAATTGGTGAGAGAAGAGGGAATGGCTAGTTTAACTGCTCGAGCATTAGCGGAGAAACTGGGAGCCACACCGAGAGTCATTTTTGGGCAATTTGCTAATATGGCTGAGTTACAAGCAGAGGTTATTGGTGCTGCGGAGATGGTCGTGGTGGAGTATATTCGCAAGGCCTTAGAAGATGAGAAACCTTTCCGATCTGTCGGGGTTGCTTATATCCTTTTCGCCTCAAAAGAACCCCAACTCTTTCAATTGCTTTTCCAAAATCCTAGCAAAGATCCGATTCGTCGCTTTCAAGATTTTCTTCCCATGAAGGATCATAGTTACCAATTGGTTCTGGATTCGATTGTCGCAGACTATCCTTTGACTGTAGAGGAGGCTAGTCGCTTGTACCAGCATCTATTTATCTACTCACACGGGATGGCCTCTATGGTTGCTTCTGGTATTTACCAGTTCGGCATGGAAGAAGTGATTGGATTACTGACAGAGGTTTGTCAATCTCTCATCAAAGAAATGGTAGGAAAGAAATGATTCAACTAGAAAATGTGCACAAAAGTTACGGCCAAACCAAGGTTTTAAAGGAGATTGATTTGCAGATTCAAGACCAGGATGATGTGGTTATCCTCGGCCCTTCTGGATCGGGGAAATCAACTCTCTTAAATGTGTTATCAGGCTTAGAAAAGGTAGACGAAGGGCATATCCTCATTCAAGGACAAGATTTATCACAACTCACAGATGCTCAATTGACAGCCTTTAGACGGGAGAAGATTGCCTTTATTTTCCAGCAGTATTATCTATTGCCGAATCTGACGGTCAGACAAAATGTAAAGATGGGAGCTGACCTGGCAAACAATCATGATTTTTTGCAGATCATCGAGGATTTGGGGCTTGGCGATAAGCTGGACAAGTATCCGAGTGAATTGTCTGGTGGGGAACAGCAGAGAGTCTCCATTGCTCGGGCCTTGGCCAAAAAGCCAAAGATTCTTTTCTTAGATGAGCCGACGGGGGCCCTGGATGAAGAAACAGGGCGTAAGATTCTCGACTATATCTGGAAACTGAAGGAAAAACTGGGCTTTACCCTCATCATGGTGACGCACAACCAAAATATTGCGGATATGGCAAGAACCATCATTCGTGTCAATAGTGGCAAGATTACCGAAGTTGTGACCAATGATCAGCCTCAGACTGCTTATGAGATTGGATGGTAAGCCATGTTTTCAGTAAAAGATATTCGAAAATTAGTTGTCGTCAGTATCATTGGGGCTTGTGCGGTCTTTGTGGCTAATCTCTTCTTGAATTTTTACCTGGATATCGAACAGTTAGAGATTTCGAAAACCAATCCCATGATGCAGACCTACTATGATGCCCAGGTTTCGCTTTCCTGGATGGTAGCCATGGTCAGTGGGGTCGTCTTGTCTTTGACGTCGGTCCTTCTCATGTGTTTTTATATCAAACAATTTGTCGATGACCACAAGGAACAATTAGGGATTTTAAAGGCTTTGGGCTATAGCAATGGTCAGTTGGCTAAACGATTTTGGGCCTTTGGACTTAGTTTTGGAGCTGGAGCGCTTATTGGCTATTTCGCTTCATTTCTCATGATGGGACATTTTTATGACTTTCGTAATGAGAAGGGGATTTTGCCAGAAATCACCATTCATTTTCATTGGCAGCTCTTGCTTGCTTTGGTGATCCTGCCAACGACCTTCTTTATGATTCTCGCGATTGGCTATGCTAGAAGACAACTCCAAACGCCGGCACTTCGCTTATTGAAAAAGTCTCCAAGTCCGATCAAGGTCAAAAGGAGAAAGAAGGCTCCCAAGAAAGACAAAGACTTCCTAAAAGAGCTGTCCTCATCTCTGATTTGGGGGAGAAAATCGATCTTGTTTTTTGTGGTCTTTGGCTCCATGTGTTTTGCGGCCATGGTTCAATTGTCCTTTGGCTTAAGAGATTATACAGATGACATCATCCAAACCATGATGATTATGATTGGCTTGATCCTTTCTTTCTCGATTCTCTTTTTGTCATTGGGGATTGTGGTCTCAGAAAGCCGCGAAACCTTGGCTCTTATGAAGGCTTTTGGCTACACCGATCGTGAATGCCAAGGTCATATTCTCGCTCCCTATCGTTTTTGGGCTTATTTAGGATTTGTTCTTGGGACAGCTTATCAATATGGCATCATGGAAATCTTGATTGGTGTGATCAAAGATACGGTTCCTGAAAAGATTGAGCATCACTTTGATGGGAATGTGTGCTTTTGGACCTTGATTGGTTTTGCTGTGGTTTACGAAAGCCTCTTTTATCTATCCAACAGAAAACTCCAAAAACAAACCATTAAAGAAGTGCTCTTAGCTGAATAAATAGAAAAGAGAGTGGGACAGAAATTGGTAATTCGTTAGAATTTGATTTCGTCGTCCCACCTCCGCATAGTTGAGTAGGGCTGTAAAAGCTGATGAAATCAGCGTAGTAGAGCCCACTCAACCACTGCGTCTTGCTCGACAATCTAAAGACAATTGAGAGGCCAGGACTTTTGTCCCAGCCTTTTTCTTGTAGAATCATTGACAGGGAGAGGCTTTTCCGCTATTCTAGGGGAATAAAAGAAAGGAAAGAGAGACAGCATGAAACGGAGTTATTGGCAGGACCTGAAGGGGGCCTTTTACTTAATCTGGCGCAATAAATGGTCCTTTATCTCTGTGGGGATACTTTTGCAGTTTGTGGTTGGTATAGGAGCTGCGGCCTTGAGTTGGGTGTCCCTCAGTACGAGTGAATAGGAATACGGTTTAAATAGAAATCTGGCTTACTAGGTTTCAAGATGGCCAAATTGGAATATTCTTTAGTGATGTTACCTAAATGTTTGATTTTTCTTCCATATTCCTCTATACTAAATAGTATGAATAACGAAAGTCGTCCCTACAGTAACGCTGTCAGGGCGCTTTCTCTTTCTATAGCTTTCTTTTACAGGCGCAATCCTCTCAGAACGAAGGACTGTTTCTTTGTTCTGAGATGGACGGCCAGCTAAAGAAAACTTTACTAACTAGTATTTTTAGGAGGTAACTATGCTTCAGTCATTGATTGCTGAAATCAAGGAATACAAGAAACCATCTATTCTAGCCTCACTCTATATGGTGTTTGAGGTCATGTTTGAGATTTCTATTCCATTCATTATGGCGACGCTTCTGGACAAGGGGGTTCAGAAGGGGGATATGACCACGGTTCTGACCTATGGTCTCCTCATGTTGGTCTTCGCCTTTCTCTCTCTTTTCTGTGGGATGCAGTCGGCTCGCTACGGGGCTTTTGCATCAGCCGGTTTTGCTAAGAATCTACGGAAGGCGATCTTCAAAAAGATCCAAACCTTCTCCTTTGAAAACATCGATAGCTTCTCCTCAGGTGGTCTGGTAACCCGGATGATGACGGATGTGACCAATGTGCAGAACTCCTATCAGATGGTCATCCGGATCTGTGTGCGTGCACCGCTCAACTTGATCTTTGCCATTGTTGCTAGCTACTTGATCAATCCGCAGATGGCCATGATCTTTGTCGGGATTACCCTTTTCTTGGGGCTGGTCTTGGGTGTGATCACTAAGATTGTCTATCCACTCTTTACCAAGGTCTTTGACGCCTATGATAACTTGAACAACAGCATCCAGGAAAATATTACCAACATGCGCGTGGTCAAGTCCTATGTCAAAGAAGAAGAAGAGACGGTCAAGTTTAAGAAGGCTTCTCGCTTGATCTACAACATGTTCATGAAGGCCATTCGCATCGTGATCTTGAGTAGTCCAGCCATGATGCTGTCCTTGTATGCTTCTTTTATCTTGATCTCTTGGATCGGGGCCCAACTCATCGTGGCTGGAAGCTTTACGACAGGTGAGCTGACGTCTATGTTTGCCTACGTCATGACCATCCTCATGTCTCTCATGATGTTTATGATGATCTTCGTCATGCTCTCCATCTCTATGGCATCTGTAGAGCGGATCAATGAAGTCCTTGGGACAGAGTCAACCATCGTCTCTCCTGAGAATGGTCTGACAGAAGTAGCAGATGGCTCTATTACCTTCGATCATGTAGACTTCGCCTATAAAGATGAAAATGGCGACAAGGCCCATGTCTTGTCCGATATCAACCTTAGCATTCGCTCGGGTGAAGTAATCGGAATCCTTGGGGGAACTGGTTCCGGTAAGTCTAGTCTGGTCCAGCTCATCCCTCGTCTCTATGATGTAGAGTCTGGTAGCGTCAAGGTCGCTGGTCAGGATGTGCGGAACTATGATTTGGATCATTTGCGTAAGCAGGTTGCCATGGTGCTTCAGACCAATGTCCTCTTCTCTGGTACCATCAAGGAAAATATGCGCTGGGGAAATAAGGATGCGACGGATGAAGAAATCATGGAAGCTTGTAAGATTGCTCAAGCGGATGAATTTATCCAGAACTTTAAGGATGGCTATGATACCATGATCGAGCGTGGTGGAGCCAATGTCTCAGGTGGTCAGCGTCAACGTCTTTGTATCGCCCGAGCCCTCTTGATGAATCCAAAAATCTTGATCCTGGATGATTCGACTTCGGCCGTTGATACTAAGACCGATAGTTTGATCCGGCAAGGATTGGCAACCAGTCTTAAAGACACAACTAAGATCATCATTGGCCAACGGATCTCTTCTATCCAAGATGCAGACCGGATCGTGGTCATGAATGATGGTAAGATCGATGCGATTGGTACTCACCACGACTTGATTGAGAGCAATGCCATCTACCGTGAAGTCTATGACATGCAAACCCAAGGGAAAGGAGGACAAGCAGATGAAGAATAAGAAAAAAGCTGGCTGGGGCTCTCTCGTGCGCTTGCTGGCCTACATGTGGAAACAGTATAAGTTCGTCCTTCTCTTAGCAGCTGCCCTTATCGTGACAGCCTCCCTCTCTACGGTCTATATTACGTCCTCCATCCGTGCCTTGGTGGACCAATACATCCAACCCATGCTGGATAGTGGAAGCAAGGATTTTGGCCCCCTCTTAACTTTCTTATCGACATTAGCTGTGATTGGAGTGGTGGGAGTTTTGGCCAACTATGGCTTCTCCCTCATTATGGCGACAGTGTCTCAGGATACGCTTCGCTCGCTACGGAACCAGCTCTTTGCCCGTATGCAAAAGCTCCCTGTGAAGTACTTTGATACCCACCAACACGGGGACATCATGTCTATCTATACCAATGACATCGACGCTCTTCGCCAAGCGATCGAGGAGTCTATCCCGCAGCTCCTTCAATCTGCCATCACGATTATCGGTGTAGCCGTCAGCATGATTGTGATTAGCCCGCTTCTTTTCCTTCTCGTTCTTTCGATGGTCGGTGTCATGGCCTATGTCATCAAGGATATCTCTGGTAAATCTGGTCGCTATTTCGCCGATCAACAAAAGAACCTAGGGATTGAAAATGGCTTTATCGAAGAGATGATGGCTGGTCAAAAGGTGGTCAAGGCCTTTGTCCACGAAGAGGAAAGCATTGAAGCCTTTGAGCGGATCAATGACCAACTCTTTGAATCTTCCTATCAAGCCAACCGCTATGCCAATGTCTTGATGCCAATCTTGGGGAACCTAGGAAATGTCTCCTTCGTCTTGACTTCATTGGTCGGAGGGATCTTCGCCTTGAATGGCATTAGTGGCCTCACCATTGGTGGCCTCATGGCCTTCCTCCAGCTCAACCGTTCCTTCAATGGGCCTATCACCCAAGTATCGCAACAGTTGAACTTTGTCCTCATGGCTCTGGCTGGGGGAGATCGGATCTTTGATCTCTTGGATGAAGAAGTCGAAGTGGATGAAGGGAAAGTCACCTTGGTCAACTATGAAGAGGTCGATGGGCGCATGGTCATCACTGATAAGAAGACCAACCTCTGGGCTTGGAAACACCCTCGGGAAAATGGTGACTACGCACTGGTCAAACTGGTCGGAAATGTCGTCTTTACCAATGTAGACTTCTCTTACAATGAGAAAAACCAAATCCTCTATGATATCAACCTCTACGCAGACAAGGGGCAAAAAGTGGCCTTTGTCGGTGCGACAGGAGCAGGAAAGACCACCATTACCAACTTGATCAACCGTTTCTACGATATCCAATCAGGATCTATCACCTATGATGGGATCGATGTGAAGCTGATCGAGAAGGCTTCGCTCCGTCGCTCGCTAGGGATCGTCTTGCAGGATACCCACCTCTTCACTGGAACCATCGCAGAAAATATCGCCTATGGTCGATCAGATGCGACCCGGGAGGAAATCCTGGAAGCAGCCCGCATTGCCAATGTGGATTCCTTCGTCAAACATTTGGACCAAGGCTACGATACCGTCTTGAACGATGATGGAGCCGGTCTCTCAAACGGTCAACGTCAGCTGATTGCCATTGCGCGTGCTGCCTTGGCCAATGCACCGGTCTTGATCCTTGATGAAGCGACCTCCTCAATCGATTCACGGACAGAGAAGATGGTCCAAGAAGGGATGGATCGCCTGATGGCTGGACGGACCGTATTTGTCATCGCCCACCGTCTCTCAACCATCGTCAACTCGGATGTGATCATGGTCATGGACAAGGGACGCATCATCGAGCGAGGTAACCACGCTTCCTTGATGGCAGAACGCGGGACTTACTACCGCCTCTACACCGGTGGCCTTGAAATTGATTAATACAAAAAGTCTGAGTGAGTCTCAGACTTTTTGCTTATGGATAATCTTGTCTTTGAAACTTTCCTTAGGTGAGATCGGACGTCAGCGAACTTCGAAGAAGTTCCAAGACTAAATCAAGATACAAAGGGCGTCTGCGGATAAAGTAAAAATAGGGAGCAGGACAGAAGCACTGTTGTATGGGATTGCTTCGTTGTCCTGCCCCCACAAGGCTGATTAGGATTTTTCCGAGCTAAAAGGCGAGAGAAGAATTCAATCAGCTACTGTGTCTTGGATATAGTACTAATGTATTTTGCGCTTTTGACACAATCCGCAGCCCGTGTTCAATTCGTTTTGAGCCCCTTCGCTCTTTATTTTCTAATCACACGCTAGAACAGTTAAAAGCCTCCCTTTGATAGATATAACGGAGAGAAAAAACGGGCCTTGTAGGTTCGCTTTTTTTATGACTTAACTCATTTCCGTGGTATAATGGGAGGACTATTCATAGAGAAGATCAAAAGGAGACACGAGTGGATCAAAAACATCACTGCCAAGTCCTATGGGCGAAAAATAAATACCTGGTGCTGAGTCATTCCAGCAACATTTACAAGGAGATCCGGGAATACCTCAAGCAAGACCAGGTTGATGTCAGTCACGTCGAGGACCTGATCCAACAAGCGCTAGCCTTGCCGGAAAATCGTGGCCAGGTCTCCAATGCCTTCCAGCATATCTGGGGCTATTTCAAAAAGCAGGCGACTCCTGAGGAAAAGGCCGACTTTATGCTGCTACTTGAGAAATACCAGCATGGGCAAGCAAACCAAGAGGATCTCATCAAGGGGATCCAGACGCTCCTAGAGCGCTACCCGAATCGCTACTTGCAAGACTCGACACTATTAGGAGGTCAATAGATGAGACTGTGGCACCAAGACTTGATTAGCAAACTCCCTCGTCCCCAGCTTCTCGGCCAACACCGGGAATGCTGCGCCCTTCGAGGTAATGGCTGGGGCAAGAAGCATGCGACTGTCAACTATGTCTTTGACTACTCGCCCTATCGCCTCTATGCCTATCACCGCCTGATTATGGAGGAGATGACCGCTCGTGGCTACAAGGTCAGCCCAGAATGGTGGGAGCCGACCTACCGAGGCAAGACCTGCCCAGCCTACCCAGAGCTGGAAGAAGAAGGTTTGAGCAGCCCTATCTATCCCGAACACCAGGCTACTTACCTTAAAGAATGCCTGGACAATCTAGCAGAAAAAGGGATTCAACTAAACTAAGAAAAAACGGACCAGACCAGGTTCGTTTTTTTACGCTAAAGCCCAACAAAATGCTTTGAAAGCGTTAATTTCTTTCCCAAACATGCTATAATAATAGGAGATTATGTACAGGAAAAGGATAGACGGATGAAGGCAGTAGCAACTCCAGAACTTGAGATTGAAAGACAGTTGATCCAGCAGTTGACATCAGGAGAGAGTCAGTGGACTTATCGCGAGGATCTCAAGAACGAAGACCAGTTATGGGACAATTTCTTTGACAAGCTAGCGCAAAACAATGTCGCTGTGCTAGCGGACCATCCTTTGACTGATCAGGAAAAGCGCCAGATCAAGAACCAGCTTAACTTTGTTAGCTATTATGAAGCGGCCAAGTGGCTTGCTGGTGAAAATGGCATCGCCAAGGTAGAAGTCCAGCGTGAAGATGCTAGTCTAGGGACCATCCGCTTAGCAGTCATCTGGCGGGACAATATCGCAGCTGGTAAGTCGAGCTACGAAGTGGTCAACCAAGTCGAACGTGACAAGGCCTATCCGCTAGACCAGGATCGACGGCTCGATACGACCCTTCTGATCAATGGCCTGCCTCTCATCCATATCGAACTCAAGAGTCCACGAGTGGCCTTTCTTGATGCATTTCACCAGATCAAAAAGTACGACCGTGAAGGCAAGTTCCGGGGGATTTACTCGAGCTTACAGATGTTTGTCGTGACCAATAAAGTCGACACACGCTATATCGCTGCAGCGCGTGAAAGCAAGCTAAACAAGCAATTCCTGACCAAGTGGGTGGACAAGGATAACCAACCCATGATCGATCTCAACAGCTTTGCTCATGAGGTTCTCTCCATCCCTCGGGCCCACCAGATGGTCATGCAGTACTCCGTCATCGACGATAGCAAGAAGGCCCTCATCCTTCTGCGTCCCTACCAGATCCATGCCATAGAGGCTGTGCAGGAAGCTTCTCGCCGTCAAGAGTCGGGCTATATCTGGCATACGACCGGATCAGGCAAGACCCTGACCTCTTACAAGGTAGCGCGCAATCTCTTGCAGATTCCAGCAATCCAAAAGACCATCTTTGTCGTCGATCGCAGAGACTTGGACCAACAGACGACCTCGTCCTTCCTCTCTTATGCGGCCAATGATGTCATCGATATCGACGAGACGGACAATACCCATGAACTGGTCAAGCGCCTAGGGGGCAATGACAAGCGCGTGGTAGTCACGACCATCCAGAAAATCACGACCATGATGCGTAAGTTTGAAGAAGGTAAGTACCAGCGGGATGCTGGGAAGATCAAGGACCTGCGCGTGGCTTTTGTCGTGGATGAGTGTCACCGGGCTGTCACCCCACAGACGCAAAAGGAGATCAAGGCCTACTTTAAGAACTCTCTCTGGTATGGCTTTACAGGAACTCCGATCTTTAAGGAAAACAAACGCAAGCAAGTGGGAGACCTGGCTCAGACTACCCACCAACAGTATGGTGATCGCCTGCATGAATACACCGTCAAGGAAGCTATCCATGATGGAGCTGTTCTGGGCTTTAAGGTTGACTACCGCAACACCATCATTTCTGATCTGCTAGAAGAAGAGATCCCAGACCAGGCCTATGAGGACAAGGAGCACATGCTAGAAGTTCTCGATGCCATCCTCAATAAGAGCCAGCAACAGCTCAATATCCCAAAAGGGGTCGGAAAGAGCTATGAAGCTATCTTGACGGTTAAGTCCATCCCACGAGCACAGGCCTATTACAATCTGCTCAAGAGCATACTAGCTGGCA
Organism: Streptococcus sp.; assembly: GCF_030825805.1. Taxonomy (GTDB): domain Bacteria; phylum Bacillota; class Bacilli; order Lactobacillales; family Streptococcaceae; genus Streptococcus. The sequence continues at coordinate 13,467 of NZ_JAPJPF010000029.1, read as the reverse complement.
AGGAGCGGGTTAAGGTTTCCGAACGTGTCAAACGCCACCTACCAGATTTTCCAAAGTTTACCATCACCTACTCAGTGTCTGAAAATGAGGAAGAGTCCATCGGCTACCAAGACCACATGAAACAGGTCATGGAGGACTACAACCAAGAGTTTGGTACGCATTTTAATCTAGCGGATCTGCGGGGCTTTAACACCGATGTCAACAATCGCCTGGCTAGAAAGCAGGATAAGTACCTCTATCGCAATGAGCAGTTGGACTTGGTCATCGTGGTTGACCGTCTCTTGACTGGTTTTGATGCACCTTGTCTTTCTACGCTCTTTATCGATCGCAAGCCTATGCGCCCACAGGACTTGATCCAGGCCTTTAGCCGGACCAATCGGATCTTTGATGACAATAAGCACTTCGGCCATATCATCACCTTCCAGCGTCCTCAAGCCTTTAAGGAAGCCGTCGACAATGCCCTCAAGCTCTACTCTAATGGGGGAGAAAATGAGGTCCTAGCACCAAGCTGGGAAGAAGAGAAGCGCAACTTCTTAAAAGCCTGGGCAGAGTTTAAAGGCCAAGTCACTGATTTCGAAGAAGAGGGGATCGCCCTCGAGCAGGCCCCAACAGCCCAGCTCCGCAAGGTCGCTAAAGCCTATCAGGTCTTTGACAAGTACCAAGCCTCGATCCGAGTCTACTCAGAGTATGATAAGGAAGAGATCTATCGGGAAACGGGTCTCAGCGACAGCCAGCTCGAAGCCTATCTAGGCCTCTATCAAAATATCCTGGCGGAGATCAAGAGCAGGGATCCAGAAGTGGACAGCGAGGATGAGCTGGACATCCACTATGAACTAGAGTCTGTCCAAGTCGATGAGATCAACTATGCCTATATCCTGATGCTGATCCAGAGTATGATCCAGCAGGAGGAAAATGACGATCAAAGCCTGAGTGACAAGGATATCGCAACCGTGGATAGCTATATCGAGAGCCTGAACCGGACCAATCCAAGCCTAGCGGAGATCATCCAAAACCTCTGGACCCAAGTCCAAGAAGAGCCCGAACGCTACCGAGGACAATCTATCACCGGAGTCTTGGACCAGATGATCGAATCCATTATTGATAGCCATATCGTAAGCTTTGCCAAAAACTGGTATATCGGAGCCGACGAACTGCGCTACTATATCCAACACTACCGCAAAGGCGCCAAAAAACAAGCCGGTGAAAGCCAGCTGACCAAGAGCCAACGCTACAAAGACTACAAGGCAGAAGTAGCAGACGCTCTCAACCCACTCAGCTACAAAAAACAAATCAAAGAAGCCTATACCCAACTGATTGAAGAAGTGATTGAACCACTAAGAGTGGGGAGGTAAAGGAGATAATGTGGATAAATTATTAGATAGTTTTGAAACAGTTTTTGGAAATGGATTTCTAAAATATTTTAAGGAACAGGAAAAGAAGCACCATTACTTTAAATTTAATGACAATAAAAAAGTAATTCAGAAATTTGTTGAAGATGAACAGAGAGATCGAATTAATTATTATAGAAGAACCAATGTTCATTTCACTCGTTTTCTGCTTATTAGTATTGAGAAATATAAAAATAATGGGAGATCAGTAGATTTTACAGAATTAGATCATAAGGGTAAATTGATTTGGCAGTTGGAACATATTATACCTCAAAGTGATTTTGAAAACGGGGATTGTTACAAGAATAAATTAGGAAATTTAACTTTATTGCACAGGGATACAAATGTAAAAATCTCAAATGAAACTTTTGTAGAAAAAAAGAAAGTATTACTTGATAAAGTTGAGTCAAAGTTTTACATTAACGAAGTTTTTAGAACAGATAATTTTGAGAAATCTGATATTGAAAATCGATCAATTGATTTAATAAATGATTTAGGTAAAATTATAAACGATAATTTTGACGTTTATTGCAAAAAAGTACTAAAAATATAATACAAAAATATTGAAGATGATTTTTAATTTTGTTATTTATACTTTGTAAGTATATAAAATAACAATATGTAAGATAAAATAGCGTTAGAATGGCTAAATTATGAAAAATAACTATCTACATAAGGTATCTAAATCCATTTTATTACAGGAAACTATAGAATTGAGACAAATTTTAAATTTGATTTATAATTCCAAAGATAAAGTTAACAATGATGAAATTTATATTGGTTTAATTCCAATCATCTCATCTATTTGTCATGGATGGTTTGAGATATTTGAATATGAAGACGTACATATTAATAATATCAAAATAGGGAGGTATAACTTTGATACATTAATAAAAAGTTCAAGAATTGGATTAAAGTTATACTCTGATAAAAAAATAGCTAAAGCTAGTAAACGACTGCATGAAATTTCATTGGAATTTAATAAAATACTTCAAACGGAGTATAACGACATGCAAAAACGATTTGTTTATCTGTTTGGACAATGTGACTTTGGAATTTTTACAATAAATGATTTACCATATGGAAATACGATTCAGCAATCTCTATATCTTTCAGATGTGATTAATTTTGAAGATTATGACTCACTTGAAGTATGGGAAAACGAAGTTCAAGAAATAGTTTTTGAATTTTCTAAATCACTTGCACAATTCATAAATACTATTATAGGGTTATCTGGTAAATCATGTTTGATTAATAAAGCATCAGAAATTCAATTAATAGGTTTAAAATTGGCATATAATGATTACTTTCTAATTGATGAAAAACGCAGAAATGTATTAAAGGGTGATCTACCTATAGAAATTCAATTACAATTATTTAATATTCTTTGCCAGAATAATTTTATTATCAATGTTTTACCACTAGTGTTCCAAAGTGGCGGTCTATTATACCATAGGTCAAGACTACAAACATATTTAGTAAGTGTTAACACTATTAAAAAAATTATTAACAAATTTCCAAATGAAAAGTATCAAAAGCAGCTGAAGGAAATTGTAGAGGTTAAAGAAAATTATTTTGACAAAGATAGTGTCTTAAGGAATAATATCTTTCATTATAAGATTGAAGGAGTAGATGACTCCATCTTTTCAATTCCAGAAAAATATTTTTATGAGTTTATTGAATTTAATAGTAGGGTTGAATTCAATGATTTTATGAAAGTAATAAGTGAAGAAATTATAAAAATTAATAAAGTTATTTATAAAATGGTTGAATTTTGTTAAAAATTTTCAGTTATAATGATTCGAAATAGAAGGAAATAATTATGGAAGGAAAAATTCACATATACTCTGATGAATCAAATCATGATAAGAGTATTACTAACAAAGAAAATAATATAAATATTGATAACGAAGGTTTGTCTAGAGAATATGTTAGATCCTTTCTGATGATTAATACATCTTGTTTAGATGATGCAGAGAATAAATTAAAAAATTTAGAAAAAAGATATTTTTCTTGTCAAGAAGATGAACCCAAAGGCAAGGTACTTTTCCAACTTACTAAAAAAATTGGATTAAAGAATTTATCTGAGGACGCTACAAAATTTCTTTTAGATTTACTTGCTTTTATTGAAGAATTTGAAATCCAGATTTTTCTTGTAGTTTTTAATAAATTTGAATATATCATAAATGATAGTATTGAAGTTGATATAGATCGTTTTTCGAAAAAATATATACCGATTGATGATGATAGAGAAATTAGGTATTCTTTTTCGAAATATTTCAAAAATCATTACAATGAAAGATTACGTAAAGTTTTTTTTAGTAGAAAAGATTCTCAAACAGATTATAAAATAAAAAAAGCAATTTACGAGATGAATAGTTCTTTGAAACAACATAAACTAAAAAGGAATGAATGGTTAGTAGGAGAAAATTTATACTCTCTTATCGATAGTGGTATTGTTAAATTTAATACAAAAGCTACTTATAAGTGGGATTATACATTTGAAAGTAATGCTATTATCGATATAGTTGAGAAAGTTTATAAAAATAAAAAAATAATTTCTTTTGATAAAGGAACTAAAGTGAGTACTGTCTTCAAAGAACTCTTAGTTTCAAAAAATATTACAAGTATTGAAGTTACTGAGGATTTAGATTCCAAAGTGGATATATTTATTAGACTATCTGACTACTTTGCGACATTTTTTGGGAAATTATCCAGATCATATTCAAATTCATTTAAGTTAACTGATTTCGAAACAGGCACAAAAAATTATGGTACAGTTGAATCCATTCCTCAAAGCTGGTTTGAACTAAATGAAACACAATTTTATCTAGCAAAAAGAATAGGAGAATTAATTAATAATGGTTCAATATTTTTGTTGCATGGTATTTTAGCAGATACTCCAATTGGTTTAAAAAATTATTTTCAGTTTATCTCTGACTTTAAAGAATTTAGTGATTATCAAGCAGTGGATATTCTGACATTGAGTCAATTGAATAATCAAAGGTTATCAGAAACTTGGTATACTAGTTATTCAGAACAAGGAATAATTTTTTCGCCAGATGATGCAACATATGGATCTTTAAGCGAAAATTTTGGAAAGTCGTAGCAGATTAACCAATTATGGTATAAAAAAATTAAAATGAGACAATTAAAAATAAGATTTAAAAAATATAATGATGTTTGGGAAAATGTTAAGTTAACAGAAAAAGCACCCATTGTAATGGGTCAATCACCGGATAGTAAAAACTATACTGATAATCCTAATGATTATATCCTAGTTCAAGGTAATGCAGACATGAAGAATGGTAGAGTGGTTCCAAGAGTTTGGACTACTCAGGTTACTAAATTAGCTGAAAAGGGTGATTTAATTTTAAGTGTTCGAGCACCTGTTGGTGATATAGGAAAGACTGACTATACTGTAGTTTTGGGCCGAGGTGTGGCTGCAATTAAAGGTAATGATTTCCTCTTTTATTTATTATCAAAAATGAAGCAATCTAACTATTGGGCGAAATTTTCTACAGGTTCAACTTTTGAAAGTATTAATTCAGGAGATATTAGATCTGCAGAAATTATGATACCAAGTCAAGAAGAACAATCCGCTATCGGTTTCCTTTTTAGCACCCTCGACGACCTTCTGGCTAGCTACAAGGACAATCTTGCCAACTACCAATCTCTCAAGGTGACCATGCTTTCCAAGATGTTTCCCAAAACTGGCCAGACCGTTCCTGAGATTCGTTTGGATGGATTTGAAGGTGAGTGGGAAAAAGTTAAGCTGAAAGATGTAACTGATAGTATTGAATACGGATTAAATGCCTCAGCTAAGGAATTTGATGGAGAAAATAAATATATTCGTATAACTGATATTGATGACGTTTCTCGTAAATTTAAAGAAGATAGTATAACCTCTCCAGACATTAACGTAAGTGAATGCGACAACTATCTATTGTGCGAGAAAGATATATTATTTGCTCGTACTGGTGCAAGTGTTGGGAAAACGTATCTTTATGACATAAAAGATGGCAAAGTTTATTTTGCCGGTTTCTTGATTCGTGCTCGAATAAAAGAAAAATTTGATTCAAAATTTATTTTTCAAAATACATTGACTGATAGATTCACACAGTATGTAAAAGTAACTTCTCAAAGATCTGGGCAACCAGGAGTTAATGGTAAGGAATATGGGGAATATGAGTTGTATTTACCAAAATACGAAGAACAACAAGCCATCGGTTCCTACTTCTGTAACCTCGATAACCTCATCTCTGCTCACCAAGAAAAGATTTCTCAACTTGAAACACTCAAAAAGAAACTCTTGCAAGATATGTTTATTTAAGGGAAAGTTATGTATAGTTCTATTAAAGAATTAATTAAAAAATTAGAATCTGAACAGGTAAGACTTCAAGAAAATTTGAATCAACTACATGATTTAAGAGATGCTTATGAGATTCACTACCAGCACGCAGATGCTTATTTATCAGCACTCATTGGCCTGATTTACAAAGAATTAGATGATAAATTTTTGTCTGATAATGTAACAGAAAAGTATAAAAATCTACGTGATAATTGGCTTGAAAGCATATACTTTTGTTTTGGAGGAGACGCTTATTTATATGAATCAAACCTGCCCCAAATTCTTGAGAATTTTAATATAATTAAACTTTTTTCTTTTATTTCAAAAGTTGATTCAACAACAGTTATTATAGGAGCTAACGGAGCTGGAAAAACTAGTCTTATTAATGAATTACGGAAGAATAGTATAGATGAGATGTTTGTTCTTCCTGCTCAAAAAGTATTATATTTTGTATCCAATGCTTTTGGTCGTGATAGTATCAATAAAGAAAAATATTTAGCAGATTTAAAAGAAGCAGAAATAAAGTATGATACGATTGAAATACAGACCCATAATATCGAAGATGATTTTTCAAGTTCTTTTACCAAACTGATAACGTTGTTGGTAAAAGATTATGCAAATATTGTTACTCGTAAATCACGAGGAGAAAAAAATTTACCTGTGGCTTTATGGGATAGGGTAGAGCAGGTTTGGAACTTAATATCACCCGGAATAAAATTTATCCTAGAACCTGATAATAGAGTTGTCGAAGTTGAAAAAAATAGCTCTAGATATAGTATAAATGGTTTAAGTGATGGTGAACGTTGTATATTGTTTTATATAGGAAATGTATTGCTAGCTCCAGAAAATAGTTATATCATTGTCGATGAACCTGAAACCTTCTTAAATGCAGCAATCTACAATGAATTGTGGGATTTGCTCATATCAGAGCGATCTGATTGCCAATTTGTCTTCGCTTCACATAATATGGACTTTGTTCAATCAAGAACCAATGCTACCTATATCTGGTGCAAGAAATTTGAAGCACCTTATGACTTAGATTATGAACGATTGGAAGATTCTCAAGAATTTCCTTTATCCTTATTAACAGAAGTTTCTGGTACAAGGAAACCAATACTATTTTGTGAGGGTACTAAAACTAGTATAGATTATAAAATCTATTCTAAGCTATTCAGTAAATTTTGCTTTGTAAAACCAGTACAAGGACATAAACAAGTCATCCAGCATACTAAGGCCTATAATAATTTAAACAAAATGCATGGAAATAAAGCATATGGCATTATTGATTACGATTGGATGGAGGATGCAAAAATTGCAAAATATAAAAAGAAAAATATTTTTGTACTCCCTTTTAATGAGATAGAGATGCTTCTAGTTGATGAAGCAATAGTAAAGTCAGTTTTGGCATCAGACGATCAAGATAAAGAGCAAAAATTACATAAATTCCAAGAAGCTATTAAAAGTCTATGTATAGAAAATAAAGAGAAGATAGTAAGTATCGCCTTAAAAAAGAAACTTGATGAATTTATGGAAAGTCATTTTATAGAGGAGAATAAACCAACTAAACATGATGCTCAAGAATTTTTAGAAGGTTTAGTAACTAGATTTAATGTAACTTCAACAGTTGAAAATATAACTTCTATTGTTGATAAAAGTATAATTTCATCAGATTTTGCATCAATTTTAAAGATTTGTAACTTAAAAAATGAGATTATCAATCAACTAGGGGATGCTCTAATCATTCGCGACTTTAAAAATAAATCAATAAATAGGATTACAATAAGTCCCGAGTTGCAAAGTTTATTGAGAAACAAATATTTTGGTGAACTTGTAACTTTACTTAATAATAATTAAGGGCGTTAGTTTATTATACTCCTCACTTTAAATACTAAAAAACTCTTACAAGATATGTTTATCTAACCTTCAAAAATTTCCCTTATAATCTTTCACAAGCACATCATTTTTCGAATAGTATAAGTGAGCCCCTTTGATTCGTTCAAAGGCGCTCCTTAGTGTTTAATAACTTAAAAGTATTTACTTTTAATAACTTTAGAGTTATAATAAATTCGAAAAGGGGTTGCTTTGTGCACGCTATTTATTTTTATAAGGACAAACAGGGGAATCAACCGGTCTTGGACTACATGCGGGACTTAGCTCGTCGCGATAAAAAGGACAGCCGGATAAAGCTTAACAAGCTCAACGACTATATTGAACTGTTGAGCCAGCATGGAACCCGTGCTGGCCAACCCTACATCAAGCATCTGGATGCAGAGATCTGGGAGTTGAGACCCTTGCGGGATCGGATTTTATTCGTGGCTTGGCTGGATGGGAGTTTTGTCTTACTGCATCCTTTTGTCAAAAAGACGCAAAAGACACCTAGACGAGAGATCGAGAAAGCCAAGCGGGAGTTGCAAGATTTGAAGGAAAGAGGGCTAAGAGATGAAGAATAGTGCCATCGGCAGCAATTGGAAAGATGTGAGAGCAGAGCTCTTCACCAAGGAAGAAATCCTGGAAAGTGATCTGCGGGTCGCGATTATGACAGAGCTGATTGAGGCTCGGCATGAAAAGGGCATTAGCCAAAAGAAACTAGAAGAACTCAGTGGGGTCAGTCAACCGGTCATCGCTCGGATGGAGACAGGCAAGACCAGTCCACAATTGGACACGGTCTTGAAAGTCTTAGCTAGTCTGGGCAAGACCCTCGCCGTCGTCCCACTGGAACAAGAAAAGGTCTAAAAGAAATCAGAAAGAATTATTATGGAAACAACACAAACCTCCCAGTCGCTCTACCAAGCCCTGTGGAACTCAGCGGATGTGCTCCGCTCTAAGATGGATGCCAATGACTACAAGTCTTACCTTTTGGGGATGATCTGTTACAAGTACCTCTCAGATAAGTTGCTCTTCTTCGTGGCAGAGACCATGGAGGAGGAGACAGAGAGTCTGGATGAAGCCTTGGCGCTTTACCGATCCTACTATGAGGATCCAGCTTCTCAAGAGGAGCTGATCTCCGTCGTCAACGATGAGCTTAATTATTTTCTTAAGCCTGACTTGACCTTTACAGCTTTGGTAGACCGGGTCAATGAAGGGACCTTCCAACTGGAAGATCTAGCTCAGGGCTTCCGAGACATCGAGCAATGTGATGATCTCTACGAGAACCTCTTTGAGGACATTGATCTCTATTCCAAGAAGCTAGGAGCATCACCTCAAAAAGCAAATTCTGTAGTCGGTGCAGTCATGAAAGAGCTAGCAGTGCTGGATGTGGCAGGTCATGCGGGTGATATGCTTGGGGATGCCTATGAGTACTTGATTGGTCAGTTTGCGACCGACTCAGGTAAGAAAGCTGGTGAATTCTATACGCCCCAGCCTGTAGCCAAGCTCATGACCCAGATTGCCTTTTTAGGGCGTGAAGACGAGCAGGGTTTTACCCTCTACGATGCCACTATGGGATCGGGCTCCCTCTTGCTCAATGCCAAGAAGTATTCTCACCAGCCTCAAACCGTCCAGTACTTTGGTCAGGAGCTCAATACCTCTACCTATAACTTGGCTCGGATGAACATGATCCTACACGGGGTTCCGGTGGAAAACCAGTTCTTGCACAATGCCGATACACTGGACGAAGACTGGCCGACCCAAGAGCCGACTAACTTTGATGGGGTCCTTATGAACCCACCATACTCAGCTAAGTGGTCTGCAAGCTCTGGCTTCCTCCAAGATCCTCGTTTCTCCCCATTTGGCAAGCTCGCGCCTCAATCCAAGGCAGACTTCGCCTTTCTCTTGCACGGTTATTACCACCTCAAGCAGGACAAGGGTGTCATGGCTATCGTCCTTCCTCACGGGGTCCTTTTCCGTGGCAATGCTGAAGGAACCATTCGCAAGGCCTTGCTGGAAGAAGGAGCCATTGATACCGTGATCGGTCTTCCTGCCAATATCTTCTTCAATACCAGCATCCCAACGACGGTCATCATTCTCAAGAAGAATCGGACCAATCGGGACGTTTACTTTATCGATGCTTCTAAGGAATTTGACAAGGGCAAGAACCAGAATATTATGACGGATGCCCATATCGAGAAGATCCTTAAGGCCTATAAGAGTAGAGAGGACATGGATAAGTTTGCCCATCTAGCTAGCTTTGAGGAGATCGTCGAGAATGACTACAACCTCAATATCCCACGCTATGTGGATACCTTTGAGGAAGAAGAAGTAGAGCCACTGACAGAAATCGTGGCTAAGATCAACCAGACCAACGCAACCATTGAGACCCAGACAGCCTCTCTTCTAGACATGCTCAGCCAGCTTCATGGAACGACACCAGAAGCTGATGCCGAACTCAAGAAATTTGTCCAAGAGTTTAAGGGTTAGTTCTTAATACATTTAACAGACAATTCCCTCCTTAGTTTTCTAAGGAGGGATTTTCTGTCGAGTTATTTTTCTTGCTTCTTTTATAAAAGAGTGTATAATGATGTAATGCAAAAAGTTACAACAAAAAAACCGAAAAGGAGACACCTATGACCTACGCCTACAATAGCAAGATTTACCTGGCAGAAGCAGTGCTCAATGTGAAGGATCTGACTCGCCAGACCGCTTTTTACACCCAGATTCTGGGGTTGGAGATTTTGTCTTAGAATGAGGAGGAAGTCCTGCTTGGGGCTGGAGGCAAGCCCTTGGTCCACCTGATCCAAACGGATTGGACCGAGTCTGTTAAGGCTAGCTACGGTCTCTACCACATGGCCATTCTCCTACCTAGTCGGGAGGACTTGGCGGATGTCTTCAAGCATATGGCTGAGCTGAAGGTTCCCTTTGTCGGGGCTGCCGACCATGGCTACAGCGAAGCCCTCTATCTTGAAGATCCAGAGGGCAACGGCATTGAGCTCTACCGGGATAAGCCAGTGGCAGAATGGGATATCCGTGAGGATGGCCGTATCATCGGTGTGACGGAGGAGCTCTCTGCCCAAGAAATCTATGAGATGGGCCGCAAGGTGGAGCCCTTCCAGATAGCGTCTGCTACCCGCATGGGTCATATCCACCTCACTGTGAGAGATAGCCAAGCAGCGTCAGCCTTTTATCAGAAGGTGCTAGACCTGTCAGATAAGTTCACGGTTCCATCAGCCAGCTGGATCGCTTCTGGAGACTACCATCATCACCTAGCAGTCAATGAGTGGGGTGGCAAGCACTTATCTAAACGCGAAGCCCAACTTCCTGGCCTAGCCTATTACGTCGTCCAAGTAGAACAGAAAGAAGACCTGGTCGCCATCTCAGAGAGAGCAAAAGAGCAGGGGGCACCTGTCACCTGGCTGACCTCAAGTGAGCTCGAGTTTACAGACCCAGATGGGATTGTGACCCGCGTCAGAAAGGGTTAGAAAGCTTGATAAATTAGGCTTTTTAAAAGAAAAAGCAAAAATAGTAAAAATTAGTGATAGTTCAAGATGTAATTCTTGACATTACATCTAGGCCGTGTATAATAGTTTTTGTAATATATAAACTTACAACAGAAAGAGGAAACAACTATGAAAAACATTCTATTTATCGTCGGATCTCTTCGTCAAGGATCTTTCAACCACCAAATGGCTAAGAAAGCAGAAAGCATCCTAGAAGGAAAAGCAACAGTGACTTACTTGGACTACAAAGACATCCCAATGATGAACCAAGATTTGGAAACGCCAACCTTGCCAGCAGTGCAAGCGGCGCGTGATGCAGTCCTTGCGGCGGATGCCATCTGGATCTTCTCACCAGTTTATAACTTTGCCATTCCAGGTGTGGTGAAAAACTTGATCGACTGGCTCAGCCGTGCCCTTGACCTATCAGAAACTCGTGGTCCATCTGCCCTCCAAGACAAGATCGTAACAGTCTCTTCAGTCGCTAATGCAGGACACGAGCCAATGTTTGCGGCTTACCAAGCCCTCCTACCATTCGTTCGTACCCAAGTAGTGGGAGACTTCACAGGAACAACCGTTAACCCAGAAGCCTGGGAAACAGGTGAATTGGTCTTGACAGACGAAGCAATCGCAGGATTGGAAAAACAAGCCCAAGCTCTATTGGAAGCGTAAAAAAAGCTGAGACTTTTGTCTCAGCTTTTTTAAATACTAAACAATTGTCCGAAGAGATAGGTAACACCCATAGTTAGTAGTCCGATGACCAAGTTACGGATCATAGCCTGCTTGGTAGGGGCATTTCCTAGCTTGGCACTAGTGTAGCCAGTAAAAAGAAGGGAAAGGGCGACGATGATCACCGTTGCTGGGATCCGGATTTCTTTTGGTAAGAGAATGATGGACAGCATAGGAGGAAGGGATCCAAGGACAAAGGCAACAAAGCTAGATATAGCCGCATGCCATGGATTAGTAAACTCTTCAAACTCCAGGCCATACTTTTCTTCCACCAAGGCCTTGAGAGGGTGTTTGAGAAAGGCCCGCTCGGTCATGATTTGAGCAGCCGTTTCGCATTCCCCATTTTGGATATAAGCTGCATAGAGGGAGTCGCAGGCAGCCTTTGGATCCCGGTCCAGAAGGGCTTGCTCTCGGCTGACAGCGGCTTCTTCTGTATCCTTTTGGGTGGATACAGAGACGTATTCTCCACCCGCCATAGAGAAGGCACCGGCTAGTATCGCAGAGAGGCCAGATAGAAAGATGATCCAGAGATTGCTGGTCGCACTGGCAACCCCGATAACAACTCCAGCGATTGAGATAATGCCATCATTGGCACCGAGCACTCCAGCTCGTAAGATATTTAAGCGATCGTTAAATGAAGCATCAATGCCATGTTTTGTTTCAGTCATACTTGTCTCCTGATTTCTTATTTAGAATGATTATAATTAAAATTAATTAGTTTAGCAAGTCTTTTGTCTTAAATGATAAAAGTCCGACAATTTAAGAAAGGACTATAGAGGGTAGGAGGTTTATCTCATCTTAAAAATATACCGTCAGCAGAAGGAGCTAAGATATTATAATGCTTTGACAATCGAAATAATTTTAGATATAATTCTATAAATGAATTATGAATAGGAGTCAACCATGAAAAAATTAGTCGCAAGCGGTATTACCCTTCTCTCGGTTTTGACCTTGGTCGCATGTTCGGGAAATCAAACTGCAAAACCAAAGGCTTCTTCAGAGAAGTCTTCAAGCAAGGTGGAGAAATCTTCTTCCTCTAAGAAAACATCCTCATCTAAGAAGAAATCATTTTCTTCAAAGAAATTTGAATTGACAGATGATACAAGTAGCTCTTCTAGTCAGTCTACTTCAGGCTCTGGTGCTCAAGCAACAGCTCCAGAAGTTGTTTTGGTAACAGATCAGGAAATTGAAAATGCGAAAACCATTGGGGAAATCAAGGCGCTTTATGCTAAACTAGCTGAAAATTATAAGAAGCATGCCAATGAATTGGGTGAAAAGTTGCCAAAATCTGAACAAGAATCTTACTTCAAGACCATAGAACCTGGTATCAAGAAGATGGATGAAGAGTTGGCTTCTGTGAATGAAACACTTGCTCAATTTGGAGATGATACAACGCTATTCCCAGAAGAGCACCGTGCTGCCTTTATCGAGGCCTTCAAAGCAACCCGTGATACCATGACAAATGCTTTGGTAACTGCTTATAAGTTTGTTGGAGGTTTGAGTAGCTAAGGTCTCTGTCTTCTCTGTGGGGACTCAGTTTCTACAGCTACAGATTGGATCTGAAAAGAAATAAAGAAAGAGAGAGTGGGACAGAAATCGGTAATTCGTTAGAATTCGATTTCGTCGTCCC
>NZ_JAPJPF010000028.1 GCF_030825805.1 Streptococcus sp. | reverse complement strand
ATGCGGCAGCTCGTTTGAACGGACTTTCATACTCACAATTGATGCATGGTTTGAAATTGGCTGAGATCGAAGTTAACCGTAAAATGCTTGCTGACTTGGCTGTTAACGATGCAGCGGCTTTCACAGCTCTTGCAGATGCAGCTAAAGCAAAACTTGGTAAATAATTAATAAAGAGATCCGCATGGATCTCTTTTTCTTTGAGTGAAGGAATCGGCTGTGACAGTGTCATCTTTTTTTCTTGCTGATTTCGTGCTATAATGAAAAAAATTAGAAGGTTTTTGAAGGAGGACAAGACTGTGGGACATAAACGATTAGCTTGGGATGAGTATTTTGCGGCACAGGCTTTGTTAATATCGAATCGGGCAACCTGTAAGCGGGCCAAGGTGGGTGCTGTATTGGTCAAGGATCATAAGGTGGTTGCGACGGGCTACAATGGCTCTGTCTCTGGTACAGAACATTGCTTGGATCATGACTGTCTCATGGTGGAAGGGCATTGTGTCCGGACCCTCCATGCAGAGGTCAATGCGATTTTACAGGGAGCGGAACGGGGGATTCCCAAAGGTTTCACAGCCTATGTGACCCATTTCCCTTGCCTCAATTGTACCAAGCAGCTACTTCAAGTTGGTTGCAAGCGGGTTGTTTATATCCATCAATACCGCATCGATGAGTATGCCGAGTATCTCTACCGTGAAAAAGAAGTAGAGCTAGTCCATCTTCCATTGGAAGTGGTTAAAGAAGCTATTGCAGAGGCAGACTTTATTTAAGAATGGCTTGTTGTCTCACTAGCTACAATTAAAAAGAAAGCTCGTTTTTGAGTTCACGCTTCACTGATTCGTCTAGAGGAAGGAGATTGTGATGAACCGTAAAATTTGCTACCTCATTCTCTTACTAGTCCAGGTTCTTGGAGCTCTTTTTCAAGTATTTATGATCTTATCCGGAGAGCCTGGAAATGGAGAGAATCCCCCTATCATCTGGTTGTCAATCCTTCAGATTCTTTTATGGCTACTTATTCAAGTCTTTCTCACAGTAAAAATCTGGAAAGACCAGGGGAAGCAGGAAGGGCTTCTTATATATGCTCTCTTCCTAGTTCTCAGCATCTTTTGGCCACAAGAGGTTCCTATTGCTTTGTTTGGTACGGAGGTTGTGATGAGACTTTCTCAACTTCCAACCTTAGCCATTGTCCTGATAATGATCAATAAGGTGGAGTGGCCTCGTCTTCGTTCTTTGGTTGGTCAGGAAGGAACCTGGTATCCAATCGTTCCGTTGGTTTCCTTTGGGATTAGTATCTTACAATTGGTAGATCGGATTCCTGTTGTCTTACGCTTGTGGACTATATTGGATCATTCAAAATCTGACTTTTACTGGAGATTGTTTGAAGGAGTGGACCAAGAAGTCCTGCTAGTCATCTTGTTGTCCAGTTTCTTTGTCATTAAGAGTCAGAAGGTTCTATTTGTGCTCAGTTGCCTTTATGCTTGTTACTATCTTCCTTCTGTTTTGATAGATCTCCTCGTTTTAAAGACGACTTCACCCATTCCTTTTTACCATTCTGTTATTTCTCTTTACCTGGTATATAGACAGAAGGAAAGTTTGCAGAAGCTCTTTGGGGCTCGGTCAAGCGCCCTTTCGGACCAAGAAGGTGCTGCATGTGGAGATGAAGAAGAGGCAGCTGAGCAGTTAGAAAGTCAAAGAGGTTCGGATGAAGTGAGCTCCGGAAATAAGGAATCTTCTTCCTTATTATCCGATTTACTTTCTTACCCAAAACGATATGGCTATCCTAATGTATTCGTCTTGATGAAAGAAAAATTAGTCATCGCTCCTCTTGTTATGTTATTTGGGAACCAATCGAGTGATAGAAGTGAAAGAGTCGTAACAAAGGGCTTAGTGGCTTGGCAGGAAAGGCCTACAGTGGATGTGACAGTTGAGCAAGACAACAATAGCCAGCAGTCACTTGAGACATCTAGAGAGCCCCTTAACAGGAACTTAAGCAAGGAAGAAAATGCATCGTCTCCTTATTCCTATCTCTTTGCTCTTCCAAAATGGCTCGGTCTTACTTATTATGGCTTGGGCTTCGTCGGACTCATCTTGACCGGCACTTTTGCCTTCATGATTTTTTATGCAACGAGTATCCATTTGATCCTATTCACCATCGGCTTTGTCTCAACCCAGTTCGCTTTGGCGATAGATTCTCGACTACTTTGGGCATCAGCATGTATTTTCAACGGTCTATCAGCTGTTTATGGCTTGCTGTGGCCACTACAGGTCCTCTCTTTCTGTTTAGCCATCGATGTCCTACTGGGTGCTTTCTTTTGGGTGAAACGACCAAAGGATACTAAGGAAAATAGTTTTTGACAAGAAAAAAGGCTCTATCATTGTGATAGAGTCTTTATTTGTTATTTCACTTCGCCACCTTCAACAACGAGGTCATCTGCTTTTGCAGCATCGCCGTAGGTTGGGTGAAGAGTTTTTTCGTAAGCTTTGTGGAAGAAGTTCTCTTTTCCAAGCTTTTGAATGTCATCGTTAATGAAATCGAGGAGTTCTTTGTTTCCTTTTTGAACCGCTGGTGCAATAGTATCTGGATTACCAAGTGAAGTAATTCCAACTTCGTATCCTTTGTTTTCAAGGGCCCAAGCAAGGACTTCTGTGTTGTCTGTTGAGAAGGCATCGCCACGTCCATCTAGGAGAGCTTGATAGGCATCGCTGTATTGGTCATATTTTTGAAGTTTTACTTCTGGATGGTTCTTTTCAAAGTAGGTTTCAGCAGTAGTTCCCTTGGTTACGATCAAGGTTTTTCCTTCCAATTGTTTCACATCTGTGATGACCTTATCTTTAGGAGACACCACACCGAGTGAAACCTTCATGTAAGGAAGGGCAAAGTCTACTTGTTTCTTACGCTCATCTGTTACGGTGAAGTTGGCTAATGTGATATCCACTTTATTGGAGATCAAGTATTCCGCACGGTTAGCTGCATCCACTGATACATATTTCGGTTTGACACCAAGGTCTTTAGCTAATTGGTTTCCTAGTTCGATATCGTAACCTTGGTAGGATCCATCATTATCAACATAACCAAAAGGTTTTTTGTCTCCAAAGACTGCGATACGAAGCTCGCCACTTTTCTTGATTTCTTCAATGGTACGTGCTTTAGAGCCGGTAGAAGAAGATGATGACTTGCTAGAGCCACATGCAGTGATAAAGAGCAAAGCGAGAGCGAAGGTAAAAAGAACTAAAATTGGTTTAATGAATTTCATAAAAATCTCCTTTATAGATATGAGCCAAATTGGCTAAAGTCAAATACATTTAAAAATTCTTGTGCTCGTTGGGTTTGTGGGTTGGTAAAGAAGGAGTGAGCACTTCCTTCTTCGGCAATTTTGCCCTGATCCAAGAAAATGATCCGATCGGCAATGGCTTGTGCGAACTGTAACTCGTGGGTCACCAGAATCATGGTCCGTCCTTCTTGGGCCAGGTCGTTGATGAGTTCTAGGACTTCCCGGACCATCTCAGGGTCTAGAGAGGCTGTCACTTCATCGAAGAGGATAATTTCTGGATGCATGAGGAGGGAGCGGACGATGGCTACCCGTTGCTTCTGTCCACCAGACAATTGCCTTGCGTAGCTATGTTTCTTCTCCAAGAGACCGACCCGTTCCAGTAACTCTTCTGCTTCCTTGATGACTTCCTCTTTAGCTCGTCCTTGAGCTTTTGTAGGACCAAGAATCAAGTTTTGGAGGACGTCTAAATGGGGGAAGAGTTCATAACTTTGGAAGACCATCCCAATCTTTTGGCGGACCAGATGGAAGTCTTTTTGGTTTTTGGTTATGGATTGACCATCCAATAGGATATCGCCAGCTTGGATAGTTTCTAAGCCATTGATACAACGAAGGAGGGTACTCTTACCACAACCAGAAGGCCCCAAGACCACCACGACCTCCCCTTTTTGAACCTTGAGCGAAAGGCCTTGGAGGATAGGAGTGTCTCCAAAGGATTTTTTTAGGTCTTTGATTTCTAAAATGGTTTCAGACATATTAATTCCTCCAATGGTTTTCTAACTGTCCTGCTAATTTGGAAATAGGGAAGCAGATGATAAAGTACAAGACTAAAATGGTTCCATAAATCCAAAAAGAAGCGGTTGGGATGGTCAGGCGGTTGCTATCGATGATTTGTTGGCCGACCTTGGTAACTTCTACAACCCCGATGAGGACCACTAAGGAGGTTGTCTTAATCATACGGGTAATCAGGTTAATAGCTTGTGGAAGCAATCGTCTGAGAACCTGTGGGATGATAATGTAGCGGTATAGTTGAACCTTGCTTAATCCTAAGGCTTGTCCACTTTCAAACTGGTGTTTTGGAAGAGAAGTGATGGCCCCTCGAACCAAATCCCCCATCTCAGCCGTTCCCCAAAGGGTAAAGACGATAATGGCTGAACTTTCACCAGAAATGTTTATGTTGAAATTGCGGGCCAAACCGAAATATACGATAAAGAGCAAGACCAACTGGGGCATGATCCGAATGAATTCCAGATAAAAGCGAGTGAGCAGACGAATGACTTTTGAATGAGAAGTCATGACGATTCCAAGTAGGGTTCCAAGGATCATGGATAGGAAGACAGAGATAATGGAAATCCCAATGGTCACGCCCAAGCCTTGGAGTATCCGAAGGAGATTATTTCCCTGAAAGAGTACTTGGATTCCCGAATCCTGCATGGCGTAATCTCCTTTCTATCCAACTAAAGAGAAGTGAAATCGGTAGTAAGAGAAGCAGATAGGCAATGACCAACATGGTCAGGGCGATATCTGTCTCGTAATAGAGTCCGATCAAATCTTTTGCGACATACATGAGGTCAGCTAAAGCGACAACAGAGAATACAGAGGTCTCTTTAATCAGGAAAATGACATTGGCACTAAAGGAAGGCAGAGCCACTGCGGTCGCTTGTGGTAGGATCACATAGCGAAAGACCTGTCTAGGTGTTAGCCCAATGGAGAGACCGATTTCATGCTGAGTTTGACTGACAGCTTCTAGACCGCTTCGGAAGGACTCAGCCATATAGGAACCCCCTAAAAAGATGAGACCAATGGTTGCACAGACTTCTGAAGAAAGGACGATACCTATCCTTGGTAAGCCAAAGTAGAGGAAGAAGAGCTGAATCAAGAGCGGTGTATTTCGAGAAAGTTCGATGTAACAACCAGCTAGTTGACTTAAAATCGGTAGACGATAATGTCGGATGATACTGACAATCAGTCCTAAAAGAAATGAACCTAAAATCCCCCATACAGCAATGTGAAAGGTCAAGAAAAAGGCCTGCTGGTAGAGTGGAAAATATTGTTCAACAATTGACCAATCCAAAAATGATTTCCTCCTCTCTAATGAGCAAGGAAAAAAGAAATGCTACCTTACTGATTAGAAAATAATACAGTCATTGTAACACGAAAAAAATCATTTGAATAATATGGATAATTTATCAAGCTGATAGATAAAATTTATCACTCATCATAGCCGATGAAATGAATCATCAAATGCGGTATAATAGGAGTAAGAAACGCCAAATAACTTAAGCTTGTAAAAGAGGATGGATAAAGATGACAGATCAAGATCCAAAGTATCAATCAAACCAAGAGCATAATAATATACCTGAGGGGGTTGTTCAGTCACCAACGATGGAACAAGGTCCAGAAAAACCAGTTCAGCCACCTATGATGGCACCAGGTGTAGAAAAACCTGCTCCTAATACAGGGCTTCTAACTTTTGTATTTCTCCTAAACATCGGCTATCATGGACTGTTTATAGGCAGTGCTCTGATGGTAGGAGGATGGGCAATTGCCTTCCTATTCTTTTTGGGATTACATCTGATTTCTTATATTATTGCCACAGTCCTGCTTGGCATTGGAAGGATATTCGCCAGTAAGGAGATTCTATTTGTCTCTGTAGCTTTCTTTTTCATCTCTATGTTTTTAGCTGGTGATCCGGATTGGTTTCTATTTCGAATTCCATCTATCATTTCCACTATCCTTGTCTTAATAGGGACCTTGCTACTGTAAGGACTAGGGATGGATAGCGGTTTAACTACAAGAGATATAGTTTCAAACTATATCTTTTTCTTTTTATAAAAATAGGAATATTGGTGCAAAATCGTGATATAATAGTTTAGTTATATGGTCCCGATAAGGTGGTAGAAAGCATCTACCAGTTCTTTGTAACTCTATAACGATTATTTTTTAAGGGGGGACATTTTTATGTCAGAACGTAAATTATTCACGTCTGAATCGGTATCTGAGGGGCATCCAGATAAGATTGCAGACCAAATTTCAGATGCTATTTTAGATGCTATTTTAGAGCAAGATCCAGAAGCACACGTTGCTGCTGAAACAGCTGTTTATACTGGTTCAGTGCATGTCTTCGGTGAGATTTCAACGACTGCTTATGTGGATATTAACCGTGTGGTTCGTGATACGATTGCAGAGATTGGGTACACCAATACAGAATATGGATTCTCTGCTGAGACGGTAGGAGTACACCCATCTTTGGTGGAACAATCTCCTGATATTGCCCAAGGGGTTAATGAAGCCTTGGAAGTTCGTGGGAATGCAGATCAAGATCCACTTGATTTGATCGGAGCAGGAGACCAAGGTCTCATGTTTGGTTTTGCAGTGGATGAAACAGAAGAACTCATGCCATTACCTATCTCACTCAGCCACAAGTTGGTTCGTCGTTTGGCAGAGCTTCGTAAGTCTGGTGAGATTAGCTATCTTCGTCCAGATGCTAAATCTCAAGTTACTGTTGAATATGATGAAAATGACCGACCAGTGCGCGTGGATACAGTCGTTATTTCAACTCAACACGATCCAGAAGTGAGCAATGAACAAATCCACCAAGATGTGATTAACAAGGTCATCAAGGAAGTGATTCCAGCTTCTTATCTGGATGATGAAACAAAATTCTTCATCAATCCAACTGGTCGTTTCGTTATCGGAGGACCTCAAGGAGACTCAGGTTTGACGGGTCGGAAGATCATCGTGGATACCTATGGTGGGTACTCACGTCACGGTGGTGGTGCCTTCTCTGGTAAGGACGCAACTAAGGTGGACCGTTCAGCTTCTTATGCAGCTCGCTATATCGCTAAAAACATTGTTGCTGCAGGTCTTGCTAAGAAAGCAGAAGTGCAATTGGCTTATGCGATTGGGGTGGCTCACCCTGTGTCTGTTCGTATCGATACTTTCGGTACAGGAACAGTTGCTGAAAGCAAATTAGAAGCAGCAGCGCGTCAAATCTTTGACCTTCGTCCTGCAGGGATTATTCAAATGTTGGATCTCAAACGTCCAATCTACCGTCAAACAGCGGCTTATGGACATATGGGACGGACGGATATCGATCTACCATGGGAACGTTTGGACAAGGTAGAAGCCTTGAAAGAAGCAGTTAACTAAGGATATAGAAAGGAGGCTGGGACAAAAGTCCTAGCCTCTCAATTATCTTTGGATTGTCGAGCAAGACGCAGTGGTTAAGTGGGCTCTACTACGCTGATTTCATCAGCTTTTACAACCCTACTCAACTGTGCGGAGGTGGGACGGCGAAATCGAATTCTAACGAATTACCGATTTCTGTCCCACTCTCTTTTTATGAAATTAATCTACAAATGTAAACGAAATGATTGACAAACAAAATGGAAGGTGTATAATGTAACTACAAATGTAAATTAATTGTTCTTGATGAGAGCTAGAAAGGTAAAAGAATGGCAAAGATTTCAAGTGCGGAATGGGAAGTCATGAGAGTTCTCTGGACTAAGGGGGAAGCGACTTCTACAGAAATAACCAAGATTCTCTCCACCAAGCAGGACTGGTCAGCTTCGACGGTGAAAACCCTCTTAGGACGATTGGCTGATAAAGGCTATTTGACAAGTCGAAGAGAAGGTCGAACCTATTTGTATCAGGCCATCCTCAATGAAGAAGAGGCAAATTTTACAGCTGTCAATGAAGTTTTTAGTAAGATCTGCTTGACCAAGCATGGTCACATATTGGAGCGATTAATCCAGCAAACCCCTATGACCGAGGAGCAAATGAAGGGGTTGCAAGACCTCCTGGCTTCGAAAGTGAGCGTGGAGCGGGTTCAATGTGATTGCCAACCTGGCCAGTGTCACTGTGCCAGTCATGTGGAGGAAGATAAATGAAAGAAGAAACTTTTGTCATCAATGGGATGACCTGTGCATCCTGTGTGATTAATGTGGAGAAAGCTGTTAACCATCTTGAGGGTGTTGAAAAAGCGACAGTGAACCTAACCACTGAAAAAATGACGGTTGAATATCAGGGGGAACCTTTGAGTCCAGAGGCTATTTCAAAAGCAGTAGCGGACGCCGGTTATGAGGCAGTAGTATACAATCCAGATACAGCTAAGAGCCAAGAAGAGCGAGAAGGTGACAAGCTACAATTGATCCGAAAACGCCTCTTTTGGTCTTCCATCTTCACCCTGCCTCTCTTTTATCTAGCAATGGGCCCCATGATTGGCCTACCAGCACCTGCATTTGTTTCACCTGGTCGAGCACCTGTGGCTTATACTCTTGTTCTTTTGTTCTTGACCATTCCCGTGATGATCTTTGGACGAGCCTTTTATCGAAATGGCTTCCGAACCCTTCTAAAAGGCCATCCCAATATGGATGCTTTGGTAGCTCTAGCGACTAGTGCAGCCTTTCTTTATAGCCTTTATGGGACTTATCACATATTGCTTGGTCACCACCATCACGTGCACCAGCTTTATTTTGAATCTGTAGCCGTGATCCTGACCCTAATTACTCTGGGTAAATATTTTGAAATGCTATCAAAAGGGCGTACTTCTCAAGCCATTAAAAAGCTCATGCATCTGGCGGCTAAAGAGGCAACGGTCCTACGTGATGGAAAGGAAGTGAAACTACCTGTAGAAGACTTGGTCATTGGAGATCAGATCCTGGTCAAACCAGGTGAAAAAATAGCCGTTGATGGTCAAGTGGTTTCCGGACAATCAGCCATTGATGAAAGCATGCTGACGGGTGAATCTATCCCCATCCAAAAAACTGAAGGCAGTCCAGTTTACGCAGGTTCCATTAATGGACAAGGTAGTTTGGTTTATCGGGCTGAGAAAGTTGGTCGGGATACCTTACTAGCACAAATCATTCAGCTGGTGGAAGATGCCCAACAAACCAAAGCACCGATTGCCAAGATTGCGGATCAAGTGGCAGGGGTCTTTGTCCCAGTAGTCATGGGGATTGCCCTCTTATCAGGTCTCTTTTGGTACTTCATCATGGGTGAGACCTTCACCTTTGCTATGACGGTAACAATTAGTGTCTTGGTCATTGCCTGTCCATGTGCTCTAGGCTTGGCGACTCCGACAGCCATCATGGTGGGGACAGGATTAGGGGCAGAGCATGGGATCCTCTATAAGAGAGGGGATGTCCTTGAGTTAGCTCACCAAGCGCAAGTCTTGGTCTTCGATAAAACGGGGACCATCACTCAAGGTAAACCTCAGCTGTCTTCTTCTTATACCTATGGTCAGAAGAACCATGCCTTACAACTCCTAGCTTCTCTGGAAGCCAAGTCCGAGCATCCATTGGGACAAGCTATTTTGGATGCTGCGAAAGAAGAGCATATAGACTTATTAGAGATGAAAAACTTCTCTAGTCTAACAGGAAGGGGCCTCACTGCTAACTATGGTGGGAAGGTTTATCTGGCTGGGAATCAAACGCTCATGGATGAGGAAGGAATCGATATTCATCTTGCCAAGGCTGACTTGGAGGACTTAACTCAGGATGGACAAACCCCGATTTTCTTAGCTGAAGATGGACAACTCTTGGCCCTATTTGGGGTAGCAGACCGGATTAAGGAAGATAGTTTAGAAATGGTTGCTAGCCTAGAAAAAATGGGCAAGGAGGTCATCATGCTGACTGGGGATAATGAACGGACTGCTCGAGCGATTGCCAAGAAGGCTGGAATCCAGCAGATCATCAGTCAAGTGCTTCCTCAAGAAAAATCACGGGTGATCCAAGATTTGCAAGCAGAAGGCAAGTCTGTGATCATGGTGGGAGATGGAATCAACGATGCACCAGCTCTTGCAACTGCGGATATCGGGATTGCCATGGGATCTGGGACAGATATCGCCATGGAAAGTGCCGATATCGTCGTCATGAAACCGCAATTGATGGATGTCGTCCGGGCTTTGGAAATTAGTCGTTACACGATTAAGACCATCAAGGAAAACTTGTTCTGGGCCTTTATCTACAATGTTTTAGCCATTCCGGTGGCGATGGGCCTTCTCTGTCTCTTTGGTGGCCCGCTCTTAAACCCGATGTTAGCAGGTCTAGCCATGAGTTTTAGTTCAGTATCGGTTGTACTGAATGCTCTAAGATTAAAGAGAAAAAAATTGTAAGAACTAGGAGAAAAATTGCCTCCTCGAGTAAAAGAAGGGAAAATAATTATGTCAAAAACATACGAAATTAGTGGAATGAAATGCCAAGGTTGTGCCAATGCTGTCACTGAAAAATTATCCGCAGTAAAAGGTGTGGAAGAAGTAAGAGTCGATATAGAAAAAAATCAAGTAACCATTGAGGGGAAATCTTGGAAATGGTCCTTGAGCCGAGCTCTAAAAGGCAGTAAATACGAACTAGGAAATGAAGTGAAATAAACTCAGGAAAGGCGGTCCGAAAAGGGCTGCCTTTTTTAAAAAACAACAATAGAACACATAAATAAATTAGTCTTGCAAGCAAAAATATAAAAAAATAGTAAAACATATAGTTGAGGTTTTCTAAGGATTGGATTGACCGATCAAAAGATAAGAAGTAGTGGAAAATGAAGCGTTTTTATGATATAATAGATGCGGTAATTTTTTACCGAATGATTGAAAGAGCTTATACAAATTTACATGAAAAAAATTATAATTAATGGTGGTCGCCCTTTAAAAGGTGAGGTGACCATTAGTGGTGCAAAAAATAGCGTGGTGGCCCTTATTCCAGCGACTATTTTAGCAGACGAAATTGTGACCCTTGATGGTGTTCCAGATATTTCAGATGTGGCTAGCTTGATTGACATTATGACCCTCATGGGGGCAAAGGTGGAGCGAGATGGGGAGACTCTTATTATCGATCCACGTGGTGTACAAGATATGCCAATGCCATTTGGTAAGATCAATAGTCTTCGCGCTTCTTACTATTTCTACGGAAGTCTTTTGGGACGTTATGGCCAGGCAACTGTCGGTCTACCAGGTGGATGTGATCTAGGTCCACGTCCCATTGATCTGCATTTGAAAGCCTTTGAGGCGATGGGTGCTAAGATGACTATGGATGGTTCGAGTATGAACCTTTCCACAAATGGACAGCGTCTTCGTGGCGCAGCTATCTATATGGATACGGTTAGCGTTGGAGCAACTATTAATACCATTCTAGCAGCTGTTAAAGCGGAAGGTCGTACCGTTATTGAAAATGCTGCTCGTGAACCTGAGATCATTGACGTCGTGACCCTTCTCAATAATATGGGAGCACACATTCGTGGTGCGGGTACAGATATCATTACCATTGAAGGAGTGGACTATCTCCACGGGACGCGTCACCAAGTGATCCCCGATCGCATCGAAGCAGGGACTTATATCGCTCTTGCTGCTGCTGTAGGAGAAGGGATTCAAATTACGAATGTCCTCTACGAACACCTAGAAAGCTTTATCGCTAAGTTGGAAGAAATGGGCGTTCGGATGACGATTTCTGAGGATAGTGTGTTTGTTGAAAAGCAAGAAAATCTGAAAGCTGTTCACATTAAAACCTCTCCTTACCCTGGATTTGCAACTGATTTGCAACAACCCTTGACTCCATTGCTCTTGACAGCTAATGGAAAGGGAAGCATCGTAGATACTATTTATCAAAAGCGGGTCAACCATGTGGCTGAACTGATGCGCATGGGAGCGACCATTGAAACAGTTGGTGATCACATTGTTTACCAAGGACCAAACCAATTAACAGGAGCTCCAGTTAAGGCGACAGACTTGCGTGCAGGGGCTGCCTTGGTGATTGCCGGTTTGATGGCTCAGGGTAGAACGGAGATTACCAATATTGAGTTTATCCTTCGCGGCTATTCGCATATTATTGAAAAATTGCAACAATTGGGAGCTGACATCGAGCTGATTGATGAAGCATAACGAACGATTTTTATGAACATTTGGACGCAACTAGCAGCATTTTCATGTTTTGAAACAGAGCGCCTCTTCTTGAGGCCCTTTCTATATAGTGATGCGGCTGACTTTTATGCCATATCCTCCAATCCAGAGAATTTGCCTTTTATTTTCCCAGCACAAACGTCCCTAGAGGAATGCCAGTATGTCTTGGCCAATTATTTTCTAAAGAATCCTTTGGGAATATGGGCGATTTGTGACAAGGGAACAGACCGTGTGATTGGATCGATTAAGTTTGAAAAGTTGGATGAAATTAAGAAAGAAGCTGAACTTGGTTATTTCTTACACAAGGACTATTGGGGTCAAGGCTTCATGACAGAGGTTGTCAAAGAGATTACCTTCTTGTCCTTCCAGGAATTTCATCTCAAACAAGTCCGAATCATTACCCATGTTGAAAATATAGCCAGTCAACAGGTGGCTTTACATGCCGGTTATAGTTTGAAACGGCAATTCAAGGGAAGTGACCGCTATACCCGAAAGATGCGGGATTATTACGAGTTCTGCATAGATAGAGGAGATCTCAATGAGTAAACACCAAGCGATTTTAGATTATTTGGAGAAACTACCCATTGGCAAACGTGTCAGTGTGAGAAGTATCTCGAATTATTTGCAGGTGAGTGATGGGACCGCCTATCGGGCCATTAAAGAAGCTGAAAATCGTGGAATTGTTGAAACGAGACCTCGTAGTGGGACAGTTCGTGTCAAGTCCAAAAAGGCAGTCCTAGAACATCTGACTTTCCGAGAGATTGTAGAAATTACCGGTTCGGAAGTCTTGGCAGGAAAAGAAGGGCTAGAACGAGAGTTCAACAAGTTTTATATCGGGGCCATGACAGAAGAGCATATTTTAGATTATGTCTCTGAAGGTGGACTCCTCATTGTGGGAGACCGGACCAATATCCAGCGTCTGGCCCTCCAACACGACAATGCTGTTCTTGTAACCGGTGGCTTTGACGTCGATCCTTCTATTTTGGAACTGGGTCGCAGTGGTCAAACTCCTATCTTACGTACCAAGCATGATACCTATACCGTGGCGACCATGATCAACCGTGCTCTCGCCAACATGCAAATTAAAACAGATATTCTAACGGTCGAACAAGTCTATTCGCCTATGCATGAATATGGTTTTTTACGGGAAACAGATACCGTACGAGATTATTTGGACTTGGTAAGAAAAAGCCGGTTTAGTCGTTTTCCTGTCGTCAATCAGCACCAGATGGTTGTTGGAGTGGTGACCATGCGAGATGCCGGAGACAAGACACCCCAGACAACTCTGGACAAGGTCATGTCCCGTAGCGTTTTTACGACAAACCTATCCTCTAGTATCGCCAATGTCAGTCAACGCATGATTGCAGAAGATTTTGAGATGATCCCTGTTATTCGCAGCAATCAGACCCTATTAGGGGTTATTACTCGTCGTGCGGTCATGGACCGGATGAGCAAGGAGCAATTGTCGGGCTTGCCAACCTTTAGTGAACAAATCAGTCAAAAAGTAGTTCTTCAAGCCAATCATTTTGAATTGACGGTTGAACCGAGTATGTTAGAAAAGAGTGGTGTTCTCTCGAATGGCGTTCTCACTGAAGTTCTAACAACAGTCACTCGCCAGCTCATGATGAATTCTGGAAAAAATTTAATTATCGAACAGCTCTTGGTCTATTACCTCCAAGCTGTTCAAGTGGACGATACCTTGCGGATTGAAACGCGTATTGTTCGCCAGACTAGACGATCGGCTATTATAGATTTTGATTTGTACTTGAATCTGCAGTTAGTTACGAAGGCCACCGTCACTTTGAAAATTAATTAGAATGGAAGTAGGAAATAGATGATTACATTGAAATCACAGCGTGAAATCGAAGCCATGGACCGTGCAGGAGACTTTCTTGCTAGTATCCATATTGGCCTTCGGGATTTGATCAAACCAGGTCTCGATCTGTGGGAAGTCGAAGAGTATGTTCGACGTCGCTGTAAAGAAGCCAACGTCTTGCCCCTTCAGATCGGTGTAGAAGGAAGCTTGATGGACTATCCCTATGCGACTTGTTGTGGGATCAATGATGAAGTGGCTCACGCCTTTCCTCGTCACTATGTCTTAAAAGACGGTGACCTCTTAAAGGTGGATATGGTCTTGTCTGAACCCTTAGACAAGTCTGTTGTTGATGTCTCAAAATTAGACTTTGATAATGTTGCACAGGTGAAAAAGTATACAGAAAACTACTCTGGTGGTTTGGCTGATTCTTGTTGGGCCTATGCAGTTGGTAATGTTTCCCAAGAGGTCAAAGATCTCATGGATGTCACCAAGGAATGTCTCTATAAGGGGATTGAACAAGCGGTTGTCGGAAATCGTCTGGGTGATATTGGAGCAGCGATTCAAGAATATGCTGAAAGCAAAGGCTATGGTGTAGTACGCGATTTGGTCGGTCACGGTGTAGGACCAACTATGCATGAAGAACCAATGGTGCCTCATTACGGACGTGCAGGACGTGGCTTGCGCTTACGTGAAGGGATGGTACTCACCATTGAACCAATGATTAATACCGGAACTTGGGAAATCGATACCGATATGAAGACAGGTTGGGCCCACAAAACCCTTGACGGTGGACTTTCTTGTCAGTACGAACATCAGTTTGTTATTACTAAAGATGGACCGGTTATTTTGACCAGTCAAGGCGAAGAAGGAACCTATTAAAACAAGTAGAGAGGAAAGAATGGAGCTGAAGATAAATAACGGTTTCGCTCTTTTCTCTTTTTATGACTTTGTTTAGGGGAGGATAGATATGAAAAAGTTTCTAAAATGGCTAGGCCAACGACCGTTTATTAAGGGGTTCTTGCGCTTTTATATGGCCTCTGAATCGGACATCACAAGTATAGCAGTGGCCTATTATTTATTGATTTCCATTCTCCCTTTATTGTTGATTGCAGCCAATATCCTTCCTTACTTCCAGATTCGTCCGACTCAGATTTTGCTAACCTTGCGTGAAGTATTACCTGCTTCCATGTACCGCATTGTCTTGCAAGTGATTTCATCAGTGCTTACCAAGCCGTCTACTGGTTTGCTGAGTTTCTCCATCATTTCGGCTTTATGGGTCTCCTCACAGTGTATCGCTTACCTGCAGAGAGCCTTCAATAAAAGTTATGGAGTGGAGAAGGAGAGGGGGATTATCTGGGCGAGAATCTTCAGTATTTTGATTAGTTTTGCTCTGCAAGGTCTGTTCGGTCTATCTCTGGTTTTGACCATGTTTGGCCGTATGATTATTCGTTCCGTCTATGAAATTTTCAAGTTTGACGAAAGTATCTACCTTCGCCTCTTAAATATTTCAGGACCTTCGGTTTACTTCCTGCTCTTTTTAACCTTGCTCTTGCTCTATTACACCCTACCCAATATCAAAATTCCAAAGTTTCGCTATGTCTTTCCGGGAGCCATCTTTGTGACGGCAGTCCTTTATTTGACCTTGAATATTTTCTGGAAATATGTCGACCACTACATCACGAGTTTCCTAGATGCTCGTTTCTTCGGGTCAGTCCTTTTAGCGGTCATTATGTTCTGGTTTATCCTGGTAGCTAAGGTGTTGATTATTGGCTGTATCTTAAATGCTAGTATTCAATATGCGATTGAAGCGAGATTTGAAACAAAAGATGGGGATGTGGTAGCCAAGTACAAGTCTTCTAAGGTAGCTTTTCACCAAAAAGAGGCGTCATTCAAGCGTCGTTTCCATCTTAAAAACTTGAGAAAAAATCAGGAGTGATGTTAAAGAATAAAATAGGAACAAGCCGGTTTTCAGCCGGCTTTTTGTTTTATGTGCATTTAGTTGCATTTGCAACAAAAATGTGATAGACTCCTTATAAAGGAAAGGAGGAGCAGATGAAGGTTCTAAGAGAGATTGGCATCATAGCCCGAGCCTTAGATTCGATTGCCAATATTGAGTTCCGAGACTTGGAACTGGCAAGAGGCCAATACCTATATTTAGTACGGATTGGGGAGCAACCAGGAATTATTCAAGAGGAGTTATCCGATTTATTAAAAGTGGACCGCTCAACAGTAGCCCGCTCTGTTAAAAAATTAGCTGATAAAGGATTTATCCGAGAATTAAATGATCCTTCCAATCAAAAGATAAAAAAATGGATCCTGACGGAAAAGGGTCAAGCACTTTATCCTTTTATCCTTGCTGAGCATGCTTATTCTGAGAACACTGCCTTAAAAGGTTTTTCAAAGGCAGAAATCCTTCAATTAGAAGAATGGCTTGCTAAAATGAGAGAAAACGTAGCAGCGGATTGGGAGCAAGTGAAAAAAGGTCAAAAAAGAAACTATAGTGAGGTAAAGAAATGAAATTTACAGTAGATCAAGCATTTTGGGATTTGTTTCCCCAAGCAAAAGTAGTGGTGATGACAGTAGAAGGTATCGACAATCATGTTGACGAGAGCAAGGATCCTTATTTTAAGGATCTGCTCGACAAGGGAGTCGCACGATCAAAAGAATATATTGATGAAGATCAGTTCACTGCTAGTCCAGTCGTTCAGGAATGGCGACAGGCTTTTACCAAATTTAAGACCAAAAAAGGTGCACGTTCGTCAATCGAAGCCTTATTGAAACGTGTGTCGCAAGGACGGGAGTTTTATCCCATTAATCCTTTGGTTGATCTCTACAATAGTGTTTCGCTAGCCTATGCTATCCCCTGTGGTGGTGAGGATATGGAAAAGTTAGCTGGAGGCTTATCCTTAGGAAAAGCTAAGGGGGGAGAGACATTCTTCCCGCTAGGAGCTGAGGAAGACGCTCCGGCTTTGCCGGAAGAGATCATTTATTATGATCAAGAAGGTGCTGTTTGTCGTTGTTTAAACTGGCGGGAAGCCCAAAGAACCATGCTGACAGAAGAAACGCGACAGGCTATTCTTGTGATGGAGGCAGTGACTGAAGAACAAGCAGAACGGGCCAAAGAAGCGATGGACGAATTAAAAGGCTTGGTCAAGGACTATTTTGGTGTGGAAGGAAAAATCTCTTATTTGAGTGCCCAAGAAGCTAGTCTGGAAGTATAAAAAATACCGTCAGAGACCATAAAGGTTCTGACGGTTTTTCTTGGTTATTTGGAGCTTATTTCTTATTTCGGAAGACAAACAGTTTGCTAAAGACATAGTTCAAAATGACAATCATAAATTGGGCGGCAAAGGTTTCGATGGTATTAATTGCCGTCCGATTCATATTGACGAACTGACCAATGATTTGCGGATACTGGGTTACAAAGATGGTGGTCATCAGGAGGTCCAGCACGAGAGTTCCCATTCTAGCAAAAGAGAAAACAATCAACCGTTTCAACCAGCCTTTTCTTTCTTGTTTAAAGACAATCGTATCATTGGTAGCAAAGGCAAAAAGAATTCCTGCAATATTTCCAATCAAGGTAGCTAATTGTTCCTGGTCTGTCAGTTGGAAAACAATCAGCCGAGTAGCAACAGAAACAATCGTTGTAGCAACACCAAAAATCAGGTAGGCTAAGATTTCATTATCAAAGATTCGATTAAGTAGTTTTTTCATACAATTAGTCTATCATAATTTCCTTATTTATGCTATACTTATAAAGTTGATTTGCTGCTTTGAAATCTATTAGTTTGGGTCATCGGCAAAGATCAACCCTTGGTGCTTAGCTTCTTTCACCAAGCATATTATACGCGGGAAAACCGCTAAAGGAGAAAACGATGAAAAACTATACTGTTCGTGACTTGGCACAGATTGCCCTAGTTGCAGCTCTCTATGTGGCCTTGACCATTACGCCCCCGTTGAATGCCATCGGAAGCAACGAGATCCAATTCCGTGTTTCTGAAATGCTCAACTTCATGGCTTTCTACAACCGAAAATACATTTGGTCTGTTACCATTGGGTGTATGATTTCTAACTTCATGAGTTATGGAATTATCGATTTGATCGTTGGTGGTGGATCTACCTTGGTCTTCGTAACACTTGGGGTTTACCTATTTAAACGATTTGAAAAGGAAGAGCTCTTTAATGGATGGATTCGCAAGGATCATTTCTTATTTTCAATTTTCTTTGCCCTCTCTATGTTCACGATTGCCTTAGAATTGCATATTATAAACGAAACACCATTCTTCTTGAATTGGTTGACTACTGGTTTGGGTGAATTCGCTTCTCTGATTGTCGGAGCGATTCTGATCAAACGAATTTCAAATCATATTGATTTAACTCAATAAATTAAGAGTCTGAAGCCTTGCTTCAGGCTTTTTTTGCTCATTGAAATAGGATTTCGGCCGGGTAGTAAAAAAATGCTTTTTTTCTAGTGGGAAGTAGTCAAACAGGCCACAGTAAAGCGTTTTTATGGTAAAATAGAAGTATGGAAACCAGAATAAAAGAGTTAGTAAATCTACTCAACCAATATGCGGAAGAATATTATACCAAAGATGCTCCCTCGGTATCTGATCAAGAATATGATCGTCTATACCGAGAACTTGTAGAATTAGAAGAAGCCCATCCAGAATTGGTTCAACCCAATAGTCCAACTCATCGAGTCGGAGGAACCATTCTCAAAGGGTTTGAAAAATACCAGCATACTTACCCACTTTATAGCTTGCAGGATGCCTTTTCTTATGAAGAATTGGTGGCCTTTGACCAACGGGTTCGCAAGGAATTTCCATCTGTCACCTATGTATGTGAGTTAAAAATAGATGGCCTATCTATTTCACTTTCTTATGTCGATGGTGTCCTCGAAACTGGTGCTACACGGGGGGATGGGAGCATTGGAGAAAATATCACCGAAAACCTTAAGCGAGTTCGCGATATTCCTCTAGTCTTACCGGAACCTCTTACATTAACTGTTCGCGGAGAATGTTATATGCCCCGTGCGTCTTTTGATGCCGTAAATTTGTCCCGCCAAGAAAATGGAGAGGCAGAGTTTGCGAATCCTCGAAATGCGGCAGCCGGTACTCTTAGACAGTTGGATACGAAGATTGTTGCGGAGCGTAAGCTCGCGACCTTCCTCTACCAGGAAGCTAGTCCTACTGATCAAGCGACCCAAGAGAAGGTATTAGCCAAATTAAACCGCCTCGGTTTTGTCGTCAATCCTCATCACAAGACAGCGACTAGTATCGAGCAAGTTTGGACCAATATTCAAGAAGTGGCAGCCATGCGAGACCAGCTTCCTTATGATATTGACGGGGTCGTGATAAAAGTAAATGATCTAGCTGTTCAAGAAGAACTTGGTTTTACCGTCAAGGCTCCCAAATGGGCAGTGGCATACAAATTCCCAGCTGAGGAGAAGGAAGCAAAACTCTTGTCAGTTGATTGGACAGTCGGTCGGACTGGAGTGGTGACACCAACGGCTAATTTGACGCCAGTTCAGTTGGCAGGGACGACGGTTAGTCGAGCTACTCTCCATAATGTGGATTACATTGCTGAGAAAGATATTCGCAAGGATGATACGGTCATTGTTTATAAGGCCGGGGACATTATCCCAGCTGTCTTGCGTGTTGTCATGGATAAACGAGTATCGGAAGAGCGATTGGAGATTCCAAGTCACTGTCCGAGTTGTCAGAGCGAGCTCCTTCATTTTGAAGATGAAGTGGCCTTGCGTTGTATCAATCCCCGCTGTCCGGCTCAAATAAAAGAAGGACTCGCCCACTTTGCTAGCCGAGATGCCATGAACATTACAGGCTTGGGGCCAGCAGTGGTTGAAAAACTGTTTGCTAAAGAACTGGTTCAAGATGTAGCAGGTATTTATCGCCTGACCGTGGATGATCTCTTACAATTGGATGGATTTAAAGAAAAATCTGCCCAGAAATTAGTAGACGCTATCCAGACATCAAAGGGGAATTCTGCTGAAAAACTATTGTTTGGTCTGGGAATTCGTCATGTGGGAAGTAAGGTTAGCCAGCTCTTGCTACAGGAATTCCATTCCATTCCAGCTATAGCAGATGCAGAGGTTGAAAAGATTGCGGCGATAGACAGTTTAGGAATGGTGGTTGCTGAAAGTCTTAAGCGTTATTTTGCCCAGAAAGGCTCTCAACTTCTTTTAGAAGAGCTTAAGGATGCTGGGGTAAACTTAGATTACCTTGGACAAAAGGTTGCAGCAGATGCACCATTGTCTGGTAAAACAGTTGTCTTAACCGGTAAACTGGAACGTCTGACACGTTCGGAAGCTAAGGCTAAATTAGAAGCCTTAGGGGCTAAAGTCACAGGCTCCGTATCCAAGAAAACAGACCTATTAGTTGCAGGTAGCGATGCGGGAAGTAAATTAAGCAAAGCGCAGGAATTATCGATTGAAATACAGGATGAAGCCTGGCTTGAAAGTTTATAGAGGCATGTATGGAAAATAAGATTAAAAAAGCACGAGTGATATATAATCCGACTTCTGGTCAGGAAATCATTAAAAAGAACATCGCAGAAGTCTTGAATGTGTTAGAGGATGTAGGCTACGAAACAAGTGCCTATCAGACCACTCCTGAGCCCTTATCAGCCCAGTTAGAAGCAGAGCGAGCTGCAAAAGCCGGTTTTGATTTGATCGTTGCTGCTGGAGGAGATGGAACCATTAATGAGGTGGTCAATGGGGTTGCTAGCCTTGAACATCGTCCAAAAATGGCTTTTATACCTACTGGTACAACCAATGATTACGCACGTGCTCTGAAGATTCCGATGGGAGACCCAGTCGCAGCTGCACGGATCATTGAGAAGAACCAAACTATTCAAATGGACATTGGCCGTGCTTACGGAAGTAAATATTTTATCAATATTGCTGCCGCAGGAACCTTGTCCGAATTAACCTTTAGCGTTCCAAGTGAAGTGAAATCACGCTATGGCTACTTTGCTTATGTGGCCGAAGCTGTGAAAAAATTTCCTAAAAATAAAACCCGCAAGGTACGGATTGAACACGACAATGGGGTCTATTTTGGACCAGTTTCTCTTGTCTTCGTGGCTTTGACCAATTCAATCGGTGGCTTTGAAAGTGTGGCACCAGATGCTAAACTTGATGATGGGAACTTTACCTTGATCTTAGTCAAAACAGCTAAATTATTTGAAATGCTGTCTCTCATTATGCAAGCTGTAAATGGTGGGAAACACGTTAATGATTCAAATATTGAATACCTCAAAACCTCTAAATTAAAAATTGAAGTTTTGGATCAGAAAGAAGAGTTCAAGATTAATTTAGACGGCGAATACGGCGGAGATACACCGGTAGAACTGGAAGTTTTCCACAATCACTTAGAATTTTTTGCCAACATCGATGAAATTAATGACGATGCTCTGGTCCGTTCAGAATATAAATCAGAAGAATAATGGAGAATCATTGCTGAGAGTGGGTAATGCCAGTTTCTTCATACATAGTTAATTAGGAAATAGGAAATACAATACGATGCATCAGTATCAAGTGAAAATCCACTACCATCATCCCGTAGGTGATTATTTTGCCCGTGATATGTGGAAGTGGCATGAAGGAGTATGGGGAGAGGAAGTCTCTTTCTCCAAGCTCGATTATTTTGGAGTTGAGGGGCTCCTAGTTTATAACTGTGAGACACCTCAACACATTGGCCATGTCATCATCAAGGAAGGAAACTGGCTTAGTCAGTCGGATGAATACCATATTGAGCTTTTACCAGAAGGGAAGGTGCGGGAAGTCTGGTTGATTCAAGGAGATGACACTGTTTATTATTCCTTACAGGCTGCAATGACCAGTCATGAATACAGCCGTCGGAAGCCACACGCTTTTGATATGGCGACGCATTATCAAGAATTTGATGCCAAATGGGGCTATCAGGGTTGGTTGGGATATCGCCAGCAAGATGATGATTACCGCTTTAAACTTTGGGCGCCTACTGCCAATAAAGTAGACCTTCTTATCTATGATTCTGTCGCCAATGACAGCAAGGTCTGGAAGATTGTCCCAATGGTTCGTGGTCAGAGAGAATCTAGCGACCATGTTCGCAATAACTGTGGTGTCTGGTATGCGGATGTTATGGGAAATCTCAGTGGACTAGCCTATCAGTATAAGGTTTATTTTGATTACCATACAGAGGTTGCGCGTGATCCTTATACGATCGCTACCAGTGAAAATGGGAAAAAATCTGCCATTCTTTCTCATCAGGATTGCATCTTCCCTGCCTTTCAGTCAGAAGTTTATGAAAAGGCTGACTGGCGTCTGGATAATCCTTGTCAGGCGGTTGTCTATGAAATGCATGTCCGGGATTTGACCATCTCTCCGACCTCCGGTGTGGATGAAGCCTATCGAGGAACCTACCGAGGAGCTCACCAGACTGGGACGAAGAACGCCCAAGGGGATGCCACAGCCTTTGACTATATCAAGGAATTAGGGGTCAATGTAGTTCAACTGCAACCAGTGACCGACCGTTATAAGACCTATGATGAAGAGGGGAATGTCATCTACAATTGGGGCTATGATGTGCAGAATTACTCTGCTCCAGAGACTAGTTACTCGACCAAACCTCACGATCCTAAGACCACCATGCGCGAGTTAAAAGAAATGATACACGCCTATCATGAAGCGGGTATTTCGGTAGTCATGGATGTGGTCTATAATCATATCTATTCAACAGAAGATGGAGCTTTCCAAACAACCGTTCCTGATTATTACTACCGGATGAATCCAAATGGATCCTTCCAAAATGGTACAGGAGTTGGGAATGAGACGGCCAGTGAGCATGAGATGTACCGCAAATTCATGATTGATTCCTTGACGTATTGGGTAA
Organism: Streptococcus sp.; assembly: GCF_030825805.1. GTDB lineage: Bacteria > Bacillota > Bacilli > Lactobacillales > Streptococcaceae > Streptococcus. Next base: position 1,009 of record NZ_JAPJPF010000028.1, on the reverse strand, counting down.
CAGAATATAAGATTGACGGTTTCCGCTTTGACTTAATGGGGATTCACGATGTGGATACTATGAATGAAATCCGTGAAGCCATGGACGCGATTGATCCACGGATTCTCCTTTATGGAGAAGGTTGGGATATGGGGACAGGGTTGGCTCCAGAAGATAAGGCCAAAAAGGACAATGCTTATCAAATGGCCCAAGTCGGTTTCTTTAATGATACCTCTCGAGATGCCATTAAGGGAGCTGAAGTCTTCGGATCCATTAAACGTGGGTATGTCAGTCGCAAGTCTACAGAAGACATCATTGCGCGTTCCGTTCTGGGAAGTGCAGAGTTGGGATCATTCCTAACTCCAAGTCAGGTCCTCAACTATGTAGAAGCCCATGACAATTACAACCTCTACGATTTGCTTTCTTATGTCCATCCAAATGATTCTCAGGAAAAAATTAAGAAGCAGGTAGAAATGGCGACAGCCATGAATCTCCTCTTCCAAGGGATGGCCTTTATGCAGGTTGGACAAGAGTTCCTACGAACCAAACTAGTTGCAACGGGCGAAGATGGGGAAGTGACACCTAAAGATCGAGAACGGGCCATGAATTCTTATAATGCACCTGATGCTGTCAACCAAGTCGACTGGAATCTAGTGTCTGTAAATAAGGATACTGTTGACTATGTTCGCCAATTGATTCATTTGAAGAAGACCCTGCCTGCCTTGTCCCTTGAATCTTATGAGGAAATCTACCAACATGTCTTCGTGCATACAGCAGATATGGGCAGTGGTGTTGTTGTCTTTGAATTAAATTGGGACAAACACTACTATGTCATTTTTAACACCAGTGGACTACCATTCTATCTCCAGAACGCAGATCATCTTGAGCTCCTTGTTGGAAATAGTCGAAATAAACGTCCATTCTATGTTGAGAATTTAACAGCTTCCATCTTTGAATGGAAGAAATAAACAAAAAAATGAGGCTGGGACAAAAGTCCTAGCCTCTCAATTGTCTTTGGATTGTCGAGCAA
>NZ_JAPJPF010000027.1:2462-24256 GCF_030825805.1 Streptococcus sp. | reverse complement strand
GTGGGACGACGAAATCGAATTCTAACGAATTACCGATTTCTGTCCCACTCTCTTAATTTTTAATTTTCCATAAATTGATGCAAGCGGCGAACAGCTTCCTTCAGGGTCTCCGAGTCAGTCGCATAGCTAAGACGGACATTCTCTGGAGCTCCAAATCCAGCACCTGTGATGAGGGCAACTCCCACTTCTTCCAGGATGGCAGTTGCAAACTCTGTCACATCCGTATAACCTTTCATCTCCATGGCTTTTTTGACATTTGGGAAGAGATAGAAAGCTCCCTGTGGCTTGATCACATCAAAACCTGGAACTTCGCACAAAAGAGGATAAATGGTGTTCAAGCGCTCCTCAAAGGCTTGACGCATCACCTCTACTGAGTCTTGTGGACCTGTCAAGGCTTCAATCGTAGCATACTGAGAAACAGCTGTCAGATTGGAAGTTGTCTGACCGGTTAGCTTACTCATGGCTGCAATGATTTCTGGGTCACCCACCGCATAACCAACCCGCCAACCAGTCATGGCATAGGCTTTGGAAACCCCGTTGATGACAACGGTTTGTTTGCGAATGGCTTCGGATAAGCTTGAGATTGGAACGAACTCATTCCCGTTATAGACCAGGCGACCATAGATATCATCTGCAAGGATGAGGATATCATGCTCAACAGCCCAATTTCCAATGGCTAAGAGTTCTTCCTTGCTATAAATCATACCTGTCGGGTTAGATGGAGAATTCAAGACCAAAACCTTCGTCTTTTCCGACCGAGCTTCTTCCAATTGTTCAACGGAAACTTTAAAATCATTGACTTGGTGCCCCTTGACATAGACAGGAACCCCTTCCGCCATTAGGACCTGGTCCCCATAGCTGACCCAGTACGGTGTCGGGATAATGACCTCATCACCTGGATTGAGCACAGCCATAAAGAAGGTATAGAGCGAGAACTTCGCTCCAGTCGCAAAAGTGACTTGGTTTGGTGATACTGAATATCCATAATAGCGTTCGAAATAGGTATTGACGGCAGCCTTTAATGCTGGCAGGCCGGAAGCAACCGTATAAAAGGAAGCCCGCCCATCCCGAATGGCTTCTACTGCAGCATCTTGAATATTCTCAGGAGTGTGAAAATCAGGCTGGCCCAAGGTTAGAAAGAGAATATCTTTTCCTTCTGCCTTTAATTTTTTTGCTTTGGCATCACTTGCCAGGGTGACACTTTCTTCCATCTTTAATACACGATCAGAAATTTTCATACCTTACCTACTTTCTATCTGGGACTAGTTCCAGACGAACCAATTTAGACTTAGACTCTACCAGAAACTGTCTACAATACCTATATTATACACCATAGATTAGACTTGGAGCAAGATTTTACTAAGGATTCAAAGAAACTTTACTACTCCTTACTATTCGACAAAAAAATAATTTGACACTAAAGTTAACAGTCATTTTTTCTTCTGTTGATAAATCCATTATCTTGTCACCCGCCTGTAATCTATTTGATATTAAGGCTTAATAGCGTCTAATACTATTTATTGCTAAAATGATAGTATGAAGAATTTAGAAAAACTATTTGAAGAAGCCCAAACAGAATTAAAAACCATGATTGTCTTTCACAAGGCGGAACGGACTTTTCGTGCAGCAGAGTCTCATGTCTTTAAGGATCATCAGTTGACCCCTACTCAGTTTTCCGTTTTGGAAACCTTGTACAGTAAGGGGGATCTCCGTATCCAGAACCTGATTGACAGTATTTTAGCGACCTCTGGAAATATGACCGTCGTGATTCGAAATATGGTGCGTGATGGATGGATCAAGCGCGAAATCGATCCAGATGACCGTCGTGCTTGTATCGTTTCTTTGACAGAAAAGGGCCGTAAAAAAATTATCGAAGTTCTTCCTGATCATATACGTAATGTTCAAAAAGTCATGGGTGTCTTTAGCGAAGAAGAGCAAAAACAACTTCAAACTCTTCTGAAAAAATTAAAGGGCTCCCACTAAATTCTAACCATTCAATTAGTCGTGTTCATAGCCAACTAACTACAGTTGCCAGCTATGAACACGTTTTTTGATTCTTGAAAAAAAGTACTAGTCTCTGTTGACTAGTACCTTCTATTTTACTCATATTTCACAAAGACTAATTGTTTTTCAGTTGATAAGTCAGACTGGTATGCAAAGCCACTAAAGGTTAGCTGCTTCATCTCTTCTACCTTTGTAATCTGCTTCTCTAATAAAGCTGTCACAAAAGCCCCACGCGCTTTCTTTGAAATGGTTGAGTGAACCTTCAACAGCCCATTCTTCTCTTCAAGGAATTTAAAAGTCACCATCCGATCTTGAATCTCCTTAGAAAAGACGGTTTCAAACTCACTGGAAAGCAAAGAAATAATTAGATCTTCCTCCTGAAGAGCTTGATCATAGCTAGCCTTCCAAAAAGTCTTTAAGGATTTCCCCTGGACCTTAAGCTTCATGAGAAAGTCCAAACGATGGGGAGCAATCGGAGTAAGGGCCGGAATCACCCCATAAAGAGCTGAGGTGATCAAGAGATGGTCTTGCACATAAGCCGCTTCTGCTTCCGTCCAGTCCGTACGGCGGATATTCCGGTACATGAGACCGTCGAAGAGATTCAAAGCTGGATAGGTCTTAGCTGTACCCGACTTGAGCGCTCGGATTCGTTGCTCTTCTTCACTTGCCCGCTCTTCAGTAATCTTATAAAGTGAGGCTAACTCTTCTAGAGATAATGAAGCTAAGGCATCGATGACCGCTTGTGTCTCATTTGATACAGGATAACCCGTTTTTTCTGGGGTATCCAGATTCATTTCTTTTGCAGTTGGAATTAATAGTTTCATAGATTTATTGTACCATATTTCATTTTCGCTTGACATAAAATTACCATCATGTTATCATCTAGTTATTAAAACTAGATAACAAAGAGGTAATAACTATTTTATTCAACTACAGTTATCCCAAGTGGGAAGAAATTCCTGATATTGATCTTTATTTGGACCAAGTCCTCCTCTATGTCAATAAGGTGTGTGCGCCTTTTATCTCAGAAACAGACAAGGGCTTAACGGCTTCCATGGTCAATAATTACGTTAAACACGGCTACCTGCCAAAACCAGATAAGAAGAAATACAAGCGACAGCAGGTTGCCCGTCTCATTGCTATTACAACCTTAAAGACGGTTTTTTCGATTCAAGAGATCGCGGCTACCTTGAACCTCTTGCAGAGTCAAGCCAACTCCGCAGACCTCTACAATAGTTTTGTGGACTTTCTCCATGAAGAGAAAGAACCTTTAGCACCCATTATCGGATCTGCCTGTCGTACCGTTTTGCTCTACCAAGAAACCCTATCCTATATCCATGTTCATTCTGAGGAGGAAAAATAAAAGTGAATTATGCTAGTAAATTAAGTAAACGATTATCCTTTGGAGAAGAAATCGCAAATAGTGTCACCCATGCAGTCGGGGCTGTTTTGATGCTCTTTCTCATTCCAACTTCTGCTATCTATAGTTATGAAACACATGGGACTTTAGCAGCTGTCGGGACCTCGATTTTTGTCATCAGTCTCTTTCTCATGTTTCTCTCATCGACAATTTACCATGCCATGGCCTATGACTCACCTCAAAAGTATGTCCTTCGCATTATCGATCACTCCATGATTTATATTGCCATTGCAGGTAGCTATACACCCGTCGTTCTTTCTCTCATGAACAACTGGTTCGGCTATGCCATTATCCTGATTCAATGGGGGACGACTATCTTTGGGATACTCTACAAGATTTTTGCTAAGAAGGTAAATGAAAAATTCAGCTTGGCCCTCTATTTGATTATGGGATGGTTGGTGATTTTCATTATCCCACAGATCATCAGCCAAACAAGTCCAACCTTCTGGGGTTTGATGCTGATGGGTGGCCTGTGTTATACAGTTGGAGCTGGATTTTACGCCAAAAAGAAACCTTATTTCCATATGATTTGGCACCTCTTCATCTTAGCCGCTTCTGCTCTCCAATATATCGCGATTGTGTATGTCATGTAAGACAGTGACTCTCTTATAGGGAGTCACTTTTTAGTTGCTTTTTTACACCCAATTGACTACAATAAAGAAAAATTGTACGGGGACAGTTATGACAACCAAATACCAAAAGATTTTTACTACATTGAAAAACCAGATTGACCAGGGGATCCTAAAAACTGGAGACCGCCTGCCTTCCGTTCGCCAACTAGCCAGTCAGTATGCCTGCAGTAAGGATACCGTCCAACGGGCCCTGCTCGAGCTCAGCTACAAGAACTATATCTATGCTAAGCCCCAAAGCGGCTATTATGTCCTGGAGGAAGAGACTGGAAAGCATACCGACCTGCCTCTTCGCCTCAAGGAAGATCGCTTCCAGGCTTTTGAAGACTTTCGGACTTGTATCAACGAAACCCTTGTCGGTCGTGATAATTACCTCTTCAACTACTATGAAAAACAAGAAGGTCTTGTCGATCTCCGTCAATCTATTGCTTCTCTCCTGCGAGAAGATGCGATTTATACCCAGGAGCAACAAATCGTTATCACCTCAGGAACCCAGCAAGCCCTCTACCTCCTAAGCCAGGTCGCCTTCCCAAACCAAAAAGAAGAAATCCTAGTAGAGCAACCAACCTATTACCGCATCAATAAATTAATTCAGGAGCAAGACTTACCTTATCAAAGCATCAATCGCTTGCCTCAAGGAATTGACTTTGACCAACTGGAAGCCATTTTCAAAAGTGGCAGGATCAAATTTTTCTATACCATTCCCCGCTACCATTATCCTCTGGGACATAGTTATAGCAAACAAGAGAAGGAACAGATTTTGGCCTTAGCAGAACTCTATGATGTCTATATTGTCGAGGACGATTACTTGGGAGATTATGATCCACATTTTTCTCCTAGCTTTCATTATCTGGATGCATCTGACCGGGTCATCTACATCAAGTCCTTTTCTACCAGCCTCTTTTCTGCCCTCCGCATCACTTCTATGGTCCTGCCCCAAGCTCTTCTTGCCCCTGTCTTAAAACTCAAGGGTACACTCGACTACGAAAGTAACTTGGTCATGCAGAAGGCCTTGAGCCTCTATATTGATAATGGCATGTTTGCAAAAAACAAAGAGCTTCTGCACCAACAGCAATTCATCCAAAAAGAGCAAGCTTCTTCCCTACTCCAGCAACATTCCCTATCCGTCCCTGTATGGCCGGTCATTGGAGGAGTCTTACTAGATTTAAGACAGGTCCCTTCGGTCGCTCGACTGAAACATAGCGGTCTCCCTCTCCACTTCTTCGAATCTGCCTATATTCAAAGCTGTCCCTATGCCTTTGCCCGTATCAATCAGGACAAACTGGAAGAGGTTTTACCCCAAATTATCGCTTATCTATGATTCAATCCCACCCTTCTATTTCTTGAGTAATTTTATATACAAAACTATGTTACGAAAATATTACATTTATTACAAAAATCACTTGACATCTGTAACAATAGGAGTATAATCTAAGTCAGAAAGATAAAGAGGTGATATTATGAAACGATCTTTGATTCGTTGGACTGCAGCCTCTCTTGTGGCTGCATCACTTGGACTTGCTTTGGGAGGGTGTGGCTCAAAAGATAAAACAACTTCCTCATCCGAAAAAGCTTCTAGCTCAAAAGTTGAGAAAAAACCAAAAGCTAGCTTAAATAAAAAAGCTACAGTTTCTTCTTCTCAAGCAAAAGAAAATACTACTCCTTCAAGTCAGGCAAGTAACCCGTCAGCTTCAACTGAACCGAACAAGGCAGAAGATACATCTTCAACTGATCAAGCAGTTGTTCCTGCAGCACTTGTCGGCACTTGGGTAGGATCTAGCCCTCAGGCGGATAGCATCAAAATGACTATTGAAGCTAATGGAGATATTACAACTGTCGTTAGCTTTAAAAATGATAGTGAACCAACCCGCACAGCCACCTATACTGCAAGAGCTATTCAAGCATCTGGTAATGTCTATTACTGGGAGTCAGAAGGTCTTAATGGCGCAGATGCTCTTCTTCCTGGTATTACTGGTTTAGGAGTAGCAAATTTCCGCTTCAAACCAGGATTTATCCTTGAGGAAGGTCATTATACTCCGATAGCCTTCACAACAGATATCAATACAGAATTTGACTATAGCAATTACAGAGATTTCCACTTCTCATTGACCAAAGAGCAATAAGGACAGGAAATTCTCTAATAAAAAAAAGAATGTTGACCCTCAACATTCTTTTTTTATGTTTTATTCACTTTCACAAATCAATTGGGTTAAACCCTTACTTCTTAGTCAGGGCCCAGCTCTTAGCCACAAGCTCAAAGAGAAGATCATCCTCCACTCGACCATCCAAGGGAATGCTGATCCAGTACTTCTTGTTCATATGATAAGCCGGATAGAAATGGGGTTCTTCTAAGAGTTGGCTGACATGATCCTGTTTAAGATTTAAGACCTCAATCTTCCCTTCCTGCCTCGCATCTAGCTTGGACCAGTCTATCTTCATCAAGACGCCAAACCATTTGAGATCCTTTTGATGACGGAAGACGCCCGAGTCCGGAGAACGGTCCCAGAGGTATTCGATAGGACGGTCATATTGCCGGCTGATCCAATCCACCAAGCGCTTGGTCTGAGGATACAAAAAATCTTTGACAGCAAAACAGGAGCTTCTGATATCCTCTAAGGCCTGCTGGCAAGCTTCTCTGACTTGGCCAACATATTGACCAACCATCTGGTCCATATGAAGCTGCACATAGTCGTCGCCTGTCTCCTGATCCACTAGCCAAAAATGCACTTGCTTACTTTGGACAGTCACATAAAGTTTGAAGTCTCCATCCAGGATCTGTTGATCATAGTGAAACTTCTCTCCCTGCTTTGAAAACCCATAAGCTAGAGCTTTTTCATTGTCTATACTGTATTTCTCAAAATAATCTGGTAAAAACACGTACTACTCCTTTCCTCCAGTATACCAAAAATCAAGAAAAAAGAGCTGAGATTTCTTCCTCAACTCATATATCTTTAAAAGACAACACGAGTTCCATGGACCTGATCCACCCCTGGAACATCAAGGAAAAGCTGACGATTCTCCAAAGAGACTCCTCCACCTGCCAAGATTTCTAACTGGCGATCTGCAAGCTGGGCATACTCTTCGTAGCGTTGCAACCGTTGTTCTAAGTCTGTTTCTGGACTGCCGGCTCTTGTTAATAGTCTCGTCACGCCTACTTTCTTCATCCACTCGATACTCGCAGCTTGATCTTCTAAAGGAATCTGGTCAAATGCCATATGCATGGTCAATTCAAATCCTTGACTGGCTTCGATGAAACGAAGCATGGCATCTTTATCCAGCTGATTGTCAGCAGTCAAAGCCCCAACAGCTAAACCATCAACACCCAGGTCACGGGCAATTTTCCAGTCTTCTAACATTATGTCTAGCTCTTGCTCAGAGTATACAAAATCTCCACCTCGTGGACGAATCATAACGATGACCTTTGCCTGATAATCTTTAGCAAGCTTCACAGCCTCTTTGATCACACCATAGCTTGGAGTCGTACCTCCAACCGCTAAGTTATCACATAATTCTACACGACGCGCTCCTGCTTGAAAAGCCTTCTCTAACAGTGTTATGTTCTCTGCACAAAATTCATATAACGGCATCCTAAATCTCCCTGTATTTGAAATCGTTTTCTTGTTCTACCTTACTCTTTTTTCATTTCTTTGTCAATTAGAAAAACCATCAGCCTCATCAGAAACCAATGGTTGATGCTTAATAGGAAATTGGAACAATAATCTGTAATACCATGTTCCCTTTTTCGACCTTCGCAGAATGGATTCGGTAGCCACTTGTCGGCATGGTCAATTTGATTTGATTCCCTATCATAGTAGCTCCTGTGCCCTCTTGGTTAACTTTTTCAGCAATCTTTGAAGCAACCAAGCTACGTGGAATCGGCAGATGTCCAAGACGGGCCCGTTCTAGGTTCAAGGTCAATTGTTGATCCGTCACACTAGCTGAAAAGTCCATGCTCACCATGGTTTCCACCGGTCCCAGTTCAATCGGAACCTGAACATTGATATACTCTCCATTCATAGCAACTGCTGTATTGAGGAGAGTTTCATCTGTCATTTCCCCTGCCATGGATTTAATAACTTGGCGCAATTGAGGAGAATTCAGTTGAAGCTCTGTTTGCAGGCCAGAAGCAGTCACGTCTGCTGTAGAGAAGCCTTCTTGAGCCAGATCTACCAGCGAAGTATTCACTGTTACATTTTTAAATTGCTCTTGAGTCGAAACCTTTGCTGGTATCAAGAAAACTGCTAAGACAATAACTAGGAGGAAGGTCAGTCCGATGAGTCGTTTGATCCATTTCCACATATGGTCACCTCTTTTCGTTTTGATGGATAGAAGAGAATTCACCTCTATCACTATTGATCTATTCTTTTTAAAATACGACTTCTATTCTACCCTAATTTTTCAAAAAAAGCGAACGAGAGGAATAAGGTGCACATAAGAAAAGAGGTGGAAAAAATCCCAACCCCTATTTGAATGTTAATGGAATTGCATCCCACCATCCACGATGATGGTTTGTCCTGTAATGTAGTTTGAATCAGGACCAGCAAGGAAGCTAACCGCTGCAGCGACATCTTCGGGTTCGGACAAACGTTTAAGGGTAATATCTTTAGCGAAAGTTTGCATACCCCATTCGTCATCTTTACCAGCGTTCTTACCAACTTCATGAGCGATATCATACATCATTGGAGTCTTAACGATACCAGGTGCATACGCATTGACAGTAATACCTGAATCAGCCAAGTCACGTGCCAAAGTTTGAGTGATACCACGAACTGCAAACTTAGTACCACCATAGACAGTCAAGTTAGGGTTACCTACAACACCTGCTTGTGAAGTTGCATTGATGATTTTTCCGCCATGGCCAAGCGCCTTGAATTGAGCTTGTGCAACTTGAGCACCCCAGATGACACCACCAACGTTGATGGCAAAAGTGCGTTCAAATTGTTCTTCTGTAATCGTATCAAGTGGTGTAGTTGGAGCAACACCAGCGTTGTTAACGACAACATTTAAATCTCCGAAATGATCCACAACTTTTTGGAAAGCTGCAGCCACTTCAGCTTGTTTGGAGACATCAGCAACGACCGCAAAAGCATTCTCTGCTGATAACTCAGCTACTGCTTTTTCTGCTGTCTCAGCATTGTAGTCTAAGACTCCGACCTTGAAGCCATCTTGTACCAATCGTTTTGCAATCGCAAAACCGATCCCTTGACCTGCACCTGTGACAATAGCTACTTTAGACATATGATTCCTCCTTGGTATCCCCGATACCAGCAAACGTTCATAGAAGAACAGCAAAGGTTGACAGTCAGTTTTGGGTGAATCTATCATAAGTTCCTTCCAAAACTATGCTAACAGTATACTCCTTTGTGAAAAAAGTGTCAAACTCTAGCCTGTTATTTTCTAAAGTATTTTACAATCTATCTTATCTTTATTTAGTAATAGATTAACTGATTATAATAATTTTGAAAAGGGTTTTATATCTTGACAAAAACACTCCTATTGCCTATTGTTTTGGGCCTTATTTCATGCTACACTAATTATAAGACAATCAAATAATAAGGAGATCTAACAATGAAAGAATTCATGGATAAATTGAATAACCTACCTAAACCAGTTCAATACATTATTGCGATCATTATTTTCTTTATTGCGTTTTACATTTCTTATAGCTTGTTTTAAGTTAGAACGTACAAAGCTCTCTTTATCTGATACAGTATTTTAAAAGAGAGTGGGACAGAAATCGGTAATTCGTTAGAATTCGATTTCGTCGTCCCACCTCCGCACAGTTGAGTAGGGCTGTAAAAGCTGATGAAATCAGCGTGGTAGAGCCCACTCAACCACTGCGTCTTGCTCGATAATCCAAAGACAATTGAGAGGCTAGGACTTTTGTCCCAGCCTCTTTCATTTTTTAAAACATTTTAAAGACTGCTACTGCAAGTACTGCACCGATGATTGGACCAACTACTGGGATCCAAGCGTAACCCCAGTCACCATCTCCTTTGTTAGGAATAGGAAGGAGGCTGTGCATGATACGAGGTCCTAGGTCACGAGCTGGGTTGAGAGCGCAGCCTGTAGTTCCACCGAGAGACAAACCAATCCCTGCAATCAAGGTACCAACGGCAAAAGTACCAAGTCCTGCTTGAAGGTCATAAAGACCAAGTGCAAAGATAGTCAGTAGCAAGACAAAGGTTCCGAGGATTTCACTGATAAGGTTTGAAGTAGTGTCCTTAATTGCTGGACCAGTACTGAAGGTTCCAAGGATATTTCCAGGATTTTCTTCTGCTAGGTAATGCGGTTTGAACTGTAACCAGACAAGGACTTGCCCCACCATGGCTCCAGCAAATTGAGCGATGATATAAGGAATCACAGATGCCCAAGCTAGTCCACCATTAAGAGCAACCCCAATCGTCACCGCTGGATTCAAATGTGCCGGACTTAACTTGCCAGAGATAAAGGCTGCCACTGCAACTGCAATCCCCCAACCAAGAGTAATGACGATCCAACCTGAGTTATGGCTCTTCGTTTTCGGAAGAACCACTCCTGCTACAACCCCATTTCCCAAAAGAATCAGGATTAAGGTCCCTAAAAATTCACCAAATAATTCTTTCATATGATTTATTTCTCCATTATAAAGAGGGGCCGGTCAGATATTCTTCTTTCCAACCCCTTTTTGTTTTTCTTAATTTTTTAATGCTGCCAAGTCATTGTTTTCCAAAGCGACTTGCAAGTCTTGACGGTAGCCAGCTTTTTCTTCTTCTGACCATTCATAGAAGCGTCCCATTTCATCCAAAACAGGTTCGACAATTGCATCTAAGCTATCTCGCATGAAGAGCATGTGGTTCGTCCGACGAAGAAGGAAGTCAACTGGGCTAAGTGCCAATTCATTGCGCATTGCATAGTGAAGTGATAAGGTATCTGCTAGGCTCAATCCAGGTGCTTGTTCCACGCTATGAGCAAGGGCGAAGACCTTAGGTGCATTAGAACCGTATAGGTTAGCTAGGTAGTGAGCTTCCTTGCTATCCAAGCCACGAGATACGCCAAGTTGAGCAAAGGCTTCGATTTCAGAATCCACGTTCGTTGGGTTAATTTCTCCACCTGATACTGGATAGGTCTTAGAGTTGATCAATTTGAACTGACGGTCAAATTCTTCCTTGAGAATGGTCAAGACACGCTCCATCGCTCCTTCAGCCATCTTGCGGTAGTCTGTAATCTTCCCACCAGCCAGGGTCAAAAGACCATTGTCATCGCGGTCTAAGCTTGATCCACGAGAAACAGCAGATGGATCCAAATGTTTTTCAGAAGTGCTGCCTTCCAAGTGGCTGATTGCTGATTCAACATCTTCACGCGATTTTTCTTTAGAAAGATAGCCTTCAACTGTTGCAATCAAAGCATTAAAGCTTTCATCACTGATAGTGCCGTTGTTTCCACCATTGTAGTCAGAAGCACTGTTTCCTGAGATCAACGGACGGAGACCAGCCCAGCTACTTTCGATATCATCGATGGTGATGTGAGCTTCTGGGAAGCGGTTATTCACGATTCCTAACAAGTAGTCGACATCTTCTTGAGTTACTTTTGGATGCTCTAAGTCACCAGTGTAGTCCGTGTCAGTCGTTCCGAAGTAAGTTTTGTTTTCACGTGGCAAGACGAAGACCATACGACCGTCTCCTAGACCAGTATCAAAGTAGACAGGTTGAGAAACTTTGATCTTGCTTGAGTCTACGACCAAGTGAACACCCTTGGTTGGACGCATTTGTGAATGCTGCTCTCCATTATTTGAGAGATTACGCACTTTATCGCTCCAAGGACCTGTTGTATTAATCACCAAACGAGCCTTGATTTCAAAGACTTGATCAGTCAAGAGATCACGCGCCACTACACCTATGATCTTGCCAGATTCATCAAAGAGGAATCCTTCTGCTTTTACGTGGTTGGCAATGAGGGCCCCATCTTGGTTGGCACGTTTGATATTTTCAATCACCAAACGAGCATCGTTGTTACGGAAGTCTAGATATACCCCACCACCGACAAGACCTTCTTGTTTCAACTCAGGCTCACGAGCCAACACTTCTTCCTTGGACAAGACTTTGTTGGCAGCTGGTGTATTGCTTACACCTGCCAAAAGGTCATAGAGGTCCATGGCTACCTTGAGACGGAAGAGGCTAAAAGTTGCCCCATCTTCATCATAGATTGGTAAAAGCATTGGGTCTGGTTTTGGAATATGAGGAGCAATTTGTTGGACCACTGCACGTTCTGATACCGTATCTGATACCACTTCTACGTCAAATTGTTTGAGGTAACGAAGTCCACCGTGGACCAATTTTGTTGAACGGCTTGATGTCCCTTCCGCAAAGTCCTGCATTTCAATCAAACCTGTTTCAAGACCACTTGCTGCTGCTTGCAAGGCTACACCAGCACCAGTGATTCCCCCCCCGATGATCAAAAGATCCAGGGTGCGTTCTTGCATTTTCTTAATCGATAATTCACGAGTTTTCTTTGAAAATTCCATCATTCTTCACTTTCTATCCTACTGGACTCTTAACTAGTCTTCAATCTCTGCAAAGAGTTGGGTAGCTTTAACGGCTTTCTTCCATCCCTTGTAAAGTTGTTCTTTACGAGATTCGTTCATAGAAGGCTCGAAGAGTTCGCCAGTTGCATTGAGTTCTTTCAATTCATCTAGGTCTTTCCAGTAGCCTACTGACAATCCTGCTAAGAAAGCTGCCCCCAAAGCTGTTGTTTCCAAGTTTTTGGCACGAGCGATATCAATACCGAGAATATCCGCTTGGAACTGCATCAAGAAGTTGTTCATGGCAGCGCCACCGTCCACTTTAAGGACTTGAATAGCCGTCTTAGCATCGACTTGCATGGTATCAATGATATCCCGTACTTGATAAGCGATGGATTGAAGAGTCGCCTTGATAAAGTCTTCTTTGGTTGTTCCACGAGTCAAGCCAAAGACGGAACCACGAGCATTTTGATTCCAGTATGGTGCTCCTAGACCCGTGAAGGCTGGTACCACATAAACTTCATCGTTGTTGTGAGAATCACGTGCATATTGTTCAGATTCTGGTGAGTTTTCGACCATGCGAAGCCCATCGCGAAGCCATTGGATGGCACTACCTGCGATAAAGATAGATCCCTCTAAGGCATAGTATACTTTCCCGTTAATTCCATATCCAATGGTAGTTAACAAGTTATTTTCAGATAGCTGCATCTCTTCACCTGTATTCATGATGATGAAAGATCCAGTACCGTAAGTATTTTTGACCATACCTGGTTCGAAGGCCAACTGTCCAAAAAGAGCCGCTTGTTGGTCACCCGCCATACCTGAAATTGGCACTTCTCCACCGTAGAAATGGAAAGGAGCTGTTTTTCCATAGATTTCAGAGTTAGAACGAACTTCAGGAAGCATAGCCTTAGGAATATTGAGGATTTCCAAAATCTCATCATCCCATTTTAGGTCTTTGATATTGTAGAGCATGGTACGAGCAGCGTTTGAATAGTCTGTTACGTGAGAAGCTCCGTCTGTCAACTTCCAAACCAACCAAGTATCGATGGTTCCAAAGAGCAATTCTCCTTTTTCAGCACGTTCTTGTGCTCCTTCTACATGGTCCAAGATCCAGCGAATCTTAGTTGCTGAGAAGTAGGCATCAATGACCAAACCTGTTTTTTGGTGGAATTTTTCGACATACCCTTGGCTCTTAAGCTGTTCAGCTAAAGGAGCAGTTTGGCGAGACTGCCAGACAATGGCATTGTAGATTGGAAGTCCAGTATTCTTATCCCAAACAACGGTTGTTTCCCGTTGGTTGGTAATTCCGATAGCTTCGATTTGTCCTGGTTTGATGCCACTCTCGATAAAGGCACCAGCGATAACAGACTGAACAGAGTTCCAGATTTCATTTGGATTGTGTTCAACCCAACCAGCTTGAGGGAAAATTTGCGTGAACTCTTTTTGGCTAGAGCTTACTTTTTCTCCTTTTTTATTGAAAATGATGGCTCTAGAACTTGTTGTTCCTTGGTCAATTGCCATAATGTATTTTTCTTGTGACATGAACTGTCCTCCTGGGAAAAAGAAATATTCTTTAGGAGACGTACTCCTTACATTTTCTATTATACAATATAAACCGCTTTCATGATCATCAATTTTTTTAAGAATTTTAAAAAAAATGAGGAGTGTCTCTTGAATCTCTTGAGCCAGAAGAGATTTCCACACTTCTCTTCTATTAAATTTTCAGACAAATCTAAGCAATTTCCAGCAAAAAAAGAAGACCCAAGTCTTCTTTGTATCATTCTATGTAATAGTTTCCCCATAAATCATCTGACGAATATTAGCTAGATCGATCAGATCCAAGTCGTATTTCAAGTAATAGACAGGGATCCGCTCTGTAAAACTAATCGGATTGTTGGTCACAATCAAATCGTAATCTGTAGCTGGATCAAAGGCTTCAATGGTAATAAAACGATTATATTCCAGATAGCGCTTGAGGACTTCTGTCATCCGTGTGTAGCCTAGATAGCCTACGGTTAAGTCTAGGGCGATCTTAATTTGTCTCCCACTATTTTCTGCGATATAATCCATTAATTGAAGCCACTCCCACTTGATTTTTTTATCCAGAGCCGTCCCTTGGCAAAGGATCGGAAGTTTGCTAAAGATAGTATCTGCTACTTCTCTATAATCATGACTACTAAAGACATACGGATTGTGATTTTCAAGTTGGTATTTATACTTGTCTTGAAGGAGGTAGCCTGTAAAAAGATAAACCTGCCCACAAATTTGGCTAAGCTCATAGGTCACAGGACCTTCGATATAATCCCCTAATAACTTCTGCATTTTCATCTCTTGAATGAGTTGCGTTGTCAAATTCCCAATCTCCCCTCCAAATCCTAAGATGTACTCCATGGTATGAAGCGGAAGGATCCGATGGGTAACAAGGAAAGCAAAGAGGACTAACATCTCTCCATCGTCATGACTAAGGGCAATGTGTTTTCCTGAAAAGAGCTGGTCTACCCGACGAAACAAGCGTTGGTAAAAAATGTTATCGGTATAGCCCTTCATCTTCTGTTCAATTTCTTGAAACTGACAGGCATTGACCTTAAGTCGTTGCTGGGTAATATGGGACCAGAGAACCAAATCCAAGCGTTGTCCTTGAGACAATTTTGCTCCACAGAGTTCTTCTAAGGTTGCAATTTCGCTTTGTCTTTCTTTCTTGTCCAGTTCTAGTTTCCAGTCTGCACTAGCCCAGACCTTTCGTAGCAAGCAATAATAAAAATAACGAATCTTATGTTCAGGCCCCTTGAGGCGCCCATTGTGGATGGAAAATTGAAACTCAGCTAATAATTTGTTTAAGCCCGAAATATGACGCCCTAATGTCGCTTCACTAATCAAGAGCTCCTGAGCTAGTTGCTGGGCTTGAAACTGGCCATGATAAAGTAAATAGATCAATAGTTGGTACTTGATCGAATTGTCCAAAAAAGCCCGCCGAATGTCACGCCCCTTTGTATCTGCCCCCACAAGAAGGCGAAGATGTTCATCTTCTAACTCAATGGAAAGGGCCAGCTGATTCTCTTGGGCCTTGTCATTGATTAGTGAAAGATATTTGTTCAAGGTTGCTTTGGAAAAATCTGTCTCCGCCATCACTTCTGACAGACTGCTTGGAGAATGTTGTAGCAGATGAGACAAGATTAAAAACTGCCCACCCTCACTTTTTTCCATTAAATCAGCTAAATGCATTTTCAGAAAAACCTTCCATGATATTAGTTTTAGCATAACACAAAACTTATGAAAGTCGAAATATAATGCTTACCAGCTCTATCTAAATATCACCAATCTCTAAATTATAAAACCTCCCACCGAAATCGGCTGAGAGGTAAAGCTCTACTCTATGATTTTCGTAAAGCCACTAGCCAAGAGGCTAGAAGGATTTCGAAAATAACTAGAAGGATAATCTGAGGAAGCGAGCTCTGAACCAGCATGAGAACAGCTAGACTATCGATCAGCATATGAGCGAGGATACAAGGGACAGCTCCTTTCGAGTACTCTTTGAGCGCTCCAAATAGGAAGGTATTCCCTAAGATCATCAGGTAAAAGATGAGATAGTTGGACGAACCTGCTGTAATCCAAGGGAGTTGACTTCACTCAACACCAGAGAAAAGACAGCCGCCACAATCATAGGAATTAAGTTCATTAGGATAAACAGTAGAGAGGCTCCTATACTAATCCCATCTGGGAAAAACCAAAGGATAACTTGCCCCACTATAAATGTAGCAAGGAGGGCAGTCAATGCATACCAGATAGCGACTGATTGTTTTGAAATAAATTTGCTCATTTTTCCTCCTTTACAGTTACATACTTCTTTCTTGCAATCATGATTGCTAAACTAATAATAAGAAATTTACTAACTATAGATAGCCATACCTCTTTATTCACTAGAATCTGAGACAAGGAATTGATACAGGCATGGGTCATGACACAGATCCATAAATTTTGCGTTTTATGATACAAGGCCGATAAGATAAAGCAGTTAATTAGCAGACCTACTAGAAACGGAAACAACTGAATGACAGCCAACGAACCATCGATATAAAAGTATAGTAGACGCCAACTAGACCAGGCTAAAAAGGTGATCAAAGTAGCTGAAAAATAAGGTATTTTTTCCTGCAAAGTTGGTTGAAAGAAATAACGCCAGCCAATTTCTTCAATCCCACCAAAAAGAAGAGCCTTTAAAAAGAGCACCAATAGCAAGACCAACGATTGAGTGGTGATCTTACCACCAAAGATAAAGGGGAAAAAGTCGAGTAGCAAGAAAACGAGCACCAAACAATAATTTGCTAAACTGTCTTTGACTTGAAAAAAATCTTTTAGAACTTGTTTGAAACTAGATTGATAGTAGCCAATACTGGCAAGACTACCCCACAAAGCTGATGACAAGCCACCTACAATAATAGCGATGATCCCAAATGATGATGTAAAATCAACCTTGACTCCTCCTGCTCTTAAAAACCACACCAGAAGGCTAACTCCTAATACTTGACCGAAGGTCCCTATCAAATACATGGATAGGGCTTGCTTTCTATTCATTCGTGATTCCTTTTCTATTCTTTCATATAGTTCATGACTCTATTAGATTTAGAGCATCCCCTAATCCGCATCAACCCACAGATGGTATTGTTCACAATGGAGACATCGAAAGAGATAGCCACACATTGAACCATCCTTGACTAAGTATTCAGCCACATCCTGAAATTCATTACGTGCCTCGTATTCTGCTAATACTTGCTCTGCAATGCCCATTTCTTCCAATTCACGAGTGCCAACTGTCCCCAGATAAGCACAGTAGTCTCGGCAACAGGATAGCCAATGTTCCCCCTGCCAACTACTATAGCCTGGAGTTTGACAAAATAGGACCTGGTCTTTTTCCTTATCCATGACTCCTTGCCAATCAGCATCTTGGATAAACTCTGCTTCAAACTTCTGGGCAGCACGACCTGTAGCAATACAAGTCGGACAGAGATGACTTAGCTCCTCTTCACAATAGGGTCTCAAAGCATAATAGATGGTGTGGTCTTCCCCACATGACGGACAGGTCTTGGTCTCCCCTTCCTTAAAGGCACCAGTCGCTAGTGGGTCCGGATGATAACGAAAGGTTGGCAAGTCACTGATTTTCTCTTTATGAGCCTCTTTTTCTTTTTCAGTCAAGGGACGAGGGAGAGCAAAGCGATCTCCATGACTGAGACTCATCTTTTCTAAGGTGAAAAGTTTCTTAACTTGTTTGCGATCAGACTTGTCTACTAGCCCTGAGAAGAGAGCAAAGGCACTGGCATACAAGCCCAACTCTTGGTAAACATCCACCAAGACCTGCTTGGCTTCTGGAGTTTCCAGTAAAGCTAGACGATCTGCAAATTCATAAAGAGCTAGCACGCTGGATGAATCCTTCTCTTGCGCTTGGAACTGCTTTTTAAGTCTGATATATTCTTTCATCGAATCGTTCATAGGACTACTCGCTTTCATTTTTAAAGGAAATAAATCGTAGATTCTATTTCTACAGATGATTGTATTCTAACCTGGATCATGTACTTTAAACCCATACCTGCCAGCATTTCGCTTGAGTTTCGCAACTAACACTTCATTGCGCTTGCTTTTCCCAAAAAAGAGGGGAATGGTCTTACCATTTCTGAGTTCGATATAGAAAGCATAGCGACTCCCGCCACCAGCGCGACCACGGAGTAGCAAGTAGGTAATTTGCTTAATCTCTTTCAGTGGGATCATTCGCCGACTGAAACACAAAGGCACATGAATGTAGAAGATGCCTCGGTTAATATGGAAGGGAGCAAAGAAGGGACCACCACTACGTCGGCTAGCCAACCAACGACGAACGAATAACGTAATGCTGAAGAAGCCAATAAAACCAACACTTAATAATACTGGTCCTGATCCTAAACTTGCCATTCCATTTCTCCCTCCATAAATTCTAAATACACAGTACAATTGTTGACTCGGCCTTAATCAGTATGCTTTTTAGTCTTGGTTAATAAGATGATGACAGCCACTAAGAGAAAAATTCCAAATCCGAAAGCAACTAGTTCTAATTCTTTTAATCCTTCAATGTAGGGTAGGACATACATACTTGCTTCTACTAATAAAAAACCGATAAGAATAAGGGTAAAAGTAACATAGGTGAGTTTTTTATTCATCTTTATCCTTTCCTTAGCTGGAATTCCATCAAACTTAACTAGCTGGAAATTCTATTTGGTTTCAACCCATTTTTCATTATCCATGATAAAGGGCTTAGCTAGACCTTCACCGGTGTAATCTTGGTATTTGGTCTCCAAGTATTTGTAGACATCTTCTTTAGTCGCAAACTTGATGGCTTGATATGGTTCTTCAAAAGTAAGTTTTTCGACAAAGAGATAGCCTTCCTTGGCAGGTACCAAAACGCCCACGTGACCAACAAAAAGGGTATTACCGTCAAGGTTATCATGAACGATGACAGAAAGCATGCGCGCATTTTCATTAAACTTGAAATTGGCAAAATACTCTTCCATCTTCTTGGCATGGACCTTGACATCCGTTGTAGCTTCTGTCGGAACCCGTGAATAGAGAATGTTAAAGCCTTCCTTTTCTGCCTCATCAAAGACTTTCCCTTTGTCAATTGCATCATTATCCACGAACAAGAGTTCACTATCCGCTTTCATCTTTGGAATCTCGATACGATTCTTTAGCAAGGTATAACTATTGATCCGGCAGTTGGTCCCGACGAAATCGCCCTTCTGCTTGGTCCACAAGTCACTGATCTTCTCCACATCGTATTCCGTCTTTTTGAAGGTACTGAAGTCACCCGTCAAGCCGACCGAGCCAACAATGCTATCGTAGTCGGTTACCAGACCCATAAATTTATCTACACTGTCCTGATCCAAATAAGCAGATAAGAGAGCCCGCACTTCTTCGACACTTTCCTTACTATTGAGGTTGCTGTAAGTTCCCTTGTAGTGCTCCTTGTCTGAATGGGACTGCTGCACTGTGGAGCTTGCCTGTTTTTCCTTGGATTGCTTTTGGTTGCTACCACAAGCTGCTAAAGCAAAGATCCCCAAGGCACAGCTGGTAAGGAGCATGAATTTTTTAAATGGTTTCATAAAATGGTTCCTTTTCTATATACTAAGATGTTTTGTAACATTGAATCGTGTTTTGTACCATGATTCATTACTTTTTCCTATCGAATCTCCTTATCCTATATTATAGTTTAAAACTGACTTAGCTCCAACTATTTTTTACGAATTAAGGAAACTTTATAAGTAGCAAAAAAGAGCTGGCAGACTATCCAGCTCTTCAATGAATAATGAATCTTATTTAATCTTATGTTTGTTCATCTTTTCTTCAAAGACTTCCGTCATAATGACACGCAATTCTTCCCGTTCTTTTTCAGGAAGGTCTCCTTGGCGTTTGGCAACGGCATAGAGATTAGGATAGCGCATGGCCACACGTTCGATCGTCTTTGTTGTCGCATGCCCTCTGACAAAGAATGGAATGCGCTTGATCCATTCTTGCGGTACAAGAGCAAGCAACTTCTTCGCCGCTTCCTTATCAGAAATCTCGGCAGTGCTCAAACCTTGGTTGATTTGTTCCTGTTCTTTTTCTGTAAAATCTTTTAATTCCATTCAAAACCCTCATTATCTATTTGTATCTAATAGTACATTATACACCTAAGAAATCAAAAGTACAATTTTAACCTTTCCTTAGCTGAAAGGAAAAATTAATAGCACAACAGTATTATTCGCATAAAAAAGCCTCAAGAATTATATTCTTGAGACTTTATTGTTAAATCAAATGTGCTAATACACTACAGTTAGTTATATATTAGTTATTTGAAATTTTACGTTTCAACAACACTGCTCCTGAAAGAACAATTGCTCCTGAAAGGATCAATCCGCTTGCTACGACTTCACCTGTACTTGGGAGAAGGACTTTGCGTCCGCCACCGTTACCATCTCCATTTCCGCCAGGGTTTCCTGGTGCTGGAGTTGTTTTCTCTGGAGTTGTTGTGGTTCCACCATCACCATTACCTGAACCATGGTTATCTGGTTTTTCCGGAGTTGTTACAGTTGTATCTTCACTTACTGTAGTAGTGGTTGTAGTTGTATCCTCACTTACTGTAGTAGTTGTTGTGGTTGTATCTTCACTTACTGTAGTAGTTGTTGTGGTTGTAGGTTCCTCAGTTGTTGTAGTGGTTGTAGTTGTAGGTTCCTCGGTTGTTGTGGTAGTTGTTGTGGTTGTTTCACCACCACCTTCACCATGGTTATCTGGATTTTCCGGAGTTGGTGTGGTGGTTGTAGTTGTTGTAGGTTCCTCAGTTGTTGTAGTTGTGGTTGTTGTAGGTTCCTCTGTTGTTGTAGTCGTAGTTGTTGTAGTAGTTGTTGTAGTTGTAGTTACATAAGTATTTGTAAACTTACGTGGAGAATCTGCTTCTTTAACTGTTGCAACAAGCTTACCTTCACCATTATCTACTACTGAAACATGGACAGTGTAGCTTTCTTCTGAATAAGTAACACCTTCTTCAGAACCAGCTTTCTCTGTAATCACATATTCATGCTCACCTGGTTCAGTGTATGAAAGTTTGAAGGCTACTTCATTTGTTGCTACTTCAACACCTTCAACTTCTTTACCGTTTGATGATGTTGCGATGACGTTTCCGCCTTCGCTCAATTCAAACTCAAATTGTTCTTTAGCAAGTTCTTTACCAACTAATTCTTTAGTTGCTTTGATAACAGCTTCTGCTGGTGTTGCTTTATATTTGTTTGTAAACTTACGAGTTGAATCTTCTTCTTTAACAGTAGCAACTAATTTACCTTCACCATTATCTACTACTGAGACATGGATTGTGTGGCTTGCTTTAGAGTATTCAACTCCTGCTACTGATCCAGCTTTTTCTGTCAACACATATTCGTGTTCACCTGGTTCAGTGTATGAAAGTTTGAAGGCTACTTCATTTGTCGCTACGTCAACACCTTCAACTTCTTTACCGTTTGATGATGTTGCAATAACATTTCCGCCTTCGCTCAATTCGAATTCGAATTGTTCTTTAGTAAGTTCTTTACCAACCAATTCTTTAGTTGCTTTAATGACAGCTTCTGTTGGAGAAACTTTATAAGTATTTGTAAACTTACGAGTTGAATCTGGTTCTGTGACAGTCGCTACAAGTTTACCTTCACCATTATCTACTACTGAGACATGGATTGTGTGGCTTGCTTTAGAG
>NZ_JAPJPF010000027.1:0-2362 GCF_030825805.1 Streptococcus sp. | reverse complement strand
TCATTTGTCGCTACGTCAACACCTTCAACTTCTTTACCGTTTGATGATGTTGCAACAACATTTCCGCCTTCACTCAATTCGAATTCGAATTGTTCTTTAGTAAGTTCTTTACCTACTAATTCCTTAGTTGCTTTAATGACAGCTTCTGCTGGAGTAGCTTTATAGGTATTTGTAAACTCACGAGCTTCGTCAGCTTCTGTGACAGTCGCTACGAGTTTACCTTCACCATTATCTACAACTTTAACATGAACTGTATAGCTTTCCTTAGAGTAAGTAATTCCTTCTGCTGTACCAGCTTTTTCTGTAATTGTATATTCGTGGTCTCCAGCTTCAGTATAGAGAACTGAGAAGACTACTTCATTTGTTGCTGCTTCAACACCATTGACTGTCTTACCATTTGAAGACGTTGCAATGACTTTACCACCTTCGCTCAATTCAAACTCAAATTGTTCGTTAGCAAGTTCTTTACCTACTAAATTTTTAGTTGCTTTGAATGTAGCACGAGCTGGTGATGGCTCATATGTGTTTGTTAAAGTTGGTGCTTGAGTTGTAACCTCAGCTTTAAGTGTTCCACCTTCAGCTTTAACAACAACTGTTACTTCGTATGAATTCTCATCAAATGTAATACCTGGAACTTTAGTTTCAGTATTTTCCTTGATGACATAGTTGTAGGTACCAGGACCTTTAGCTTTCAAACCTTCAAATGTGATGCTTCCATCTGCTTTGTTTGTTGTTGAAGCAATTGGAGTAGTCAAGTTATTTGCATTGTACAAATCAAACTTGAACTCACCATCTTTTAAGGCTACTGGACGATTTCCAGCAATTACTTTCTTAGCAGTGATTGAGAAATCT
The DNA here is from genome assembly GCF_030825805.1 of Streptococcus sp. Taxonomy (GTDB): domain Bacteria; phylum Bacillota; class Bacilli; order Lactobacillales; family Streptococcaceae; genus Streptococcus. The sequence continues at coordinate 1,510 of NZ_JAPJPF010000027.1, read as the reverse complement.
GCTGCGATTGGTTCATCTTGAAGGTTGATCTTAGAACCTTCAGCTCCAAGAGTTACCTTGTATTCTTTTTCATCAAGAGTATATCCAGCAGGAGCTGTTTTCTCTTTGATGATGAATGTCTTACCAACATATTTTTGATCAAACTCATCAGAGATTGCCACACCTTTTTCATTTGTAGTCAATTCTGTAGTGATAGTTCCATCTTCTGACTTCACTGTATAAACAGCGCCTGCAACTGGAACCAATGTGAAGGCATTTGTCTTGTTGATCTTAATCTTGAAGGCTGTAGAAGCTTCGATTTGTCCTTTTACAAGAGATACACGTTCAGCTTTGAAATCTAAATTTGTACGATTGCTACGTTGAGTAAGTGCAGTTCCATCTGCTTTAGTCAACTGGATAACGTTTTGAACTTTTCTACCATCACCTGGTGTTGTGGTATGGTATTCTACCCAATACGATTTAGATCCATCTGCAAAGATAAGGTTAAACTGAGTATAGTTTTCATTCCAAGCTACAGTATAGTCAGTACCTTCTACCATCTTCTTAGCATCAGAAGGAACTTGAGAAGTTCCATCGTTCAATGTTGCAGAAGAATAAACTACCAATGACTCTGGGATATACTGGATAGGAGCAAACTCAGATGTATTTGGAAGGAAGTCATTCAAAACTAAGTTCTTACCATAGTCTTGTCTTCCTGTGTTAACACGAATTCTCCATGGAGAGTAAACATCTCCTTTACCTACTGAACCGATAGCTGCTAACTTATCTGAAGTCCATTCTTTACTTACAACATCGTTACCAACCTTAGCATAGTTTTCGAAACCTTCTTGTTTGCTATCAACTGTCTTAGATGTAAAGGTATGTGTGATGGTCTTCCCAACACCTTTATTTTCAAAGGTGAGCGGTGTTGCTGTTTGGTCACTCTTAAATAGGAAAGTAATTGCATAATTTCCTTTCACACCCTTGACGATGTCTCCACCAGTTTTGGCTTGGAACTCATCTAGGTTTTTCAAAGTAACACGAGCCTTACCGCCTTGGTTATCACCATTAGCAGTCACAACTACTGTACCGATATTTACTTTTGTTTCCTTATCGTACAATTCAGTTGTTCCATTATAGACGGTTACTGGAGTTGGAATATCCACATCAAAGTAATCGCCATTAGCCAATTTACCATCATATTGTTTCAGGTCAAATTGAACGAAGAACTGATTTGAACGATTTGTAATAATCTGATAAGTACCATCACTATTCGGTTCCAATTTGGAATCCGACATATTGAGGACACTGATGTCAGTTACTACACCTGTCAATTCTTTCCCATCTGCAAAAGCAACATTATTTGATGTAAATAATGTTCCCAAGATGGTCAGAATCGAGACAAAAAATATTAAAAACGGCTTAATTTTAAACTTTTTCACCATTAAATATTTCCTTCTTCCTACACTTTTTTAATAATCATATTTAAAAAACCAACACCGTTTCTTAAATACGTTGAATTATTTAGAAT